>CAIWIS010000570.1 GCA_903912795.1 uncultured Bacteroidales bacterium | reverse complement strand
ATGAAATTAAAACAAATATTTCCATTATTTATTGCAATACTTGCCTTTATGACAAGTTGTGCAGATGAAGCAATAGTGACATTGCTTGACGATATTCAAGTATCTTCTTCTTATGTGTCCATACCAGTAACGGGTGGTTCTGACACTATTACCGTAATAGCTAAGGATAGTTTCAAAGTAAAAGAGAAAGAAGTAGTAGTAACAGTCAATGGTATAAAAGACACTATTTTAGTTCCTGATATACCTGCGTGGTTGACTATTTCTTCAACCAAAGGTGCTGCAGGTGAATCAACACTAATATTTACCGCTGCTTCTACCTTAAATGGCCGTTCTACTGAGGTTTTAATTAAATGTGGTGACAATACTCAACGGATTAACATCATTCAAGGTTTGTCGAAAGTTGTATCTGCCACCTGTGCCGAGGTAATTGCCGGGCCTGACAGCAAAAATTTTCAGGTAACAGGTGTTTGTACGTCAATAGCCAACACACTATATGGTAATTGGTATCTTAAAGATAATACTGGAACTGTTTATATATATGGTACGCTCGACGCGAAGGGTGCTAAGAAAAACTTTTTAAGTTTAGGACTCGAAGCAGGGGATGAAGTAACCGTTCAAGGACCAAAACTAACCTACGGTACAACTGTAGAATTGGTAGATGTTACCGTTTTGAAAATAATAAAATCGCTTGTGAAAGTTGATTCGATACAAAATGCAGTGCTTCCTGTCGGAGGTGGTGAATTAACAGCATACCTTACTTGTAAAGGACAAGGTGTGTCGGTTGATATTCCAGAAGATGCTAAATCATGGTTATCTATTTCATCTATCCAATCAGCAGGAACTAAGACTGTAATGAAATTTAAGGCTGTTGCTAATACAGGCGCTAGTCGTAAAACTACACTCACGTTCGGCACCACAGATGTCATAAAAAGCTATAGTTCACAAAAAACTATTAATCAAACAGGAGCATTATAAATGCAATAGTGTCAGAATTATACTAAAGAGTTCATTTAATTGAGTAGCTTAACTTGCAAATAATTTTTATTACAACCATATAAGCGCTCAATAAAGATTTATCAATACTAAAAGGCCCAACTTTATAATTAAGTTGGGCTTTTTATCATAATTCAGGTATACTATAAAACTAACAGGTTGCAAGTGTTTAATTATTATTTTATCAAAAATGTTTACTTAAAACTTTTGGTCATGTATTTGATAATTTGAGTCAGTTATGTTGCGGGGTTAAGTTATTAAAATAGAATACTTTAATTGTCATGGCTCTTTAATTAGTTAAAACTCATACTGTCAGATTGAAAATTTTTGGAACATTTTGTTGATAAATTGTTGTTTATTGGATTAATAATATTACTTTTGCACTCAAATAAAAACATACAAATGACACGATTTTTTACATACTTTTATTTTTACTTTTACTTTAGTAGGTGAGAGCAGGATAGATTTATGTAAATATGCATTGACAAATTAAAAAACAACATATTAAATCCTGCTCAACTTTCTGAGTAGGATTTTTTTTTGAAATTGAAATAATTAAATGAAACGAGTAGCTATACAAGGCGGATTAGGAGCTTACCATGGCATTGCCGCCGAACAGTTTTTTAGGGACGAAGAAGTAGAAATTATTCCATGTGTTACTTTTCGCGATATATTTAAATGTATTGAGAAAGACCCTAATGTGGTGGGAATTATGGCTATTGAAAATACCATTGCTGGTAGCTTACTTCCTAATTACGAGTTGCTTAAAGAATATAAATTACCAATAGCTGGCGAATATAAATTGCGCATTTCACATTGTTTAGCAGCTTTACCCGGACAAACAATTCACGATATTAAAGAAATACAATCGCACCCAATTGCTTTGATGCAATGTGGCGATTTTTTGGATACATTGCCTTACGTTAAGGTAGTTGAGCACGAAGATACTGCACTTGCAGCTCGTGACATCCAAACAAATTTATGGAAAAACAATGCTGCAATTTGTAGTTCTAGAGCAGCCGAAATATATGGTTTAAACGTGTTGGCTCAAGGCATTGAAACAAATAAACGTAATTTTACGCGTTTTCTGATTTTTGGAAACGAATGGGTGGTGAACGAAATTCAAGCAAACGAAGTTATAAACAAGGCTTCGGTGGTTTTCACTTTGCCACATGCCGAAGGTAGTTTGTCCAAAGTTTTATCGGTATTTTCGTTTTACGATATCAATCTTACCAAAATTCAATCACTTCCAATTATCGGACGCGAATGGGAATATCAATTTTATGTCGATTTTAAATTTTCGGACCTTAACCGATACAAACAATCATTGGTAGCTATTAAACCATTAATCAACGAATTACGCACGCTTGGCGAATATCCGGAAGGATTAACACCAGCGGAATAACAGAATTATCATTTAACAATTATGAATTATCAATTAAATATTGTTCCTGCCGAACGTTTAAATTCAGTATCAGAATATTATTTCTCAACCAAACTGAAAGAAGTGGCCGAAATGAATGCGCGTGGACTAAATGTGATTAGTTTAGGCATTGGTAGTCCTGACTTACCACCTTCGCAGCAAACAATTGATGCGCTATCCAAATCGGCTGCTGAGCCTACTGCACATGGTTACCAGCCATACATTGGTATCCCTGAATTGCGAAATGCATTTGCCGATTTTTATAAAAAATGGTTTTCGGTGGATTTGAATCCAGCTTCCGAAATTCAACCACTTATTGGTTCCAAAGAAGGTATTTTGCATATTTCCATGGCTTTTATAAACCATGGTGATGGCGTTTTAGTGCCAAATCCGGGCTATCCTACTTATTCGTCGGTTAGTAATTTGGTGCAAGCCAATGTAATAAGCTATGATTTAGACGAAAACAATAACTGGGAACCAAATTTCGAAGCACTTGAACAAAACGACCTGAGCAATGTTAAACTCATGTGGGTTAATTATCCAAATATGCCTACAGGAGCATCGGCAACAGTGGAATTGTTCGAAAAACTAGTTGCTTTCGGAAAAAAATACAACATTGTCATTTGCAACGATAATCCGTATAGCTTTATTCTCAACAATAAACATCTGAGTATTTTGCAGGTTGAGGGCGCTAAGGATATTTGTATTGAATTAAATTCGATGAGTAAATCGCACAATATGCCTGGCTGGCGTATGGGTATGTTAGCTTCCAATGCGCAATTTGTACAGTGGATACTGAAAGTGAAAAGCAATATTGATAGCGGTCAGTTTAAACCCATGCAAGTGGCTGCTGTTGCGGCACTTAATAACTCGGACGAATGGCACAACGAGATGAATATCAATTTGTATCGTAGTCGGAGAAATAAAGCAGAGGCTATTATGACTCAATTAGGATGCACCTTCGACCCAAAGCAAGTAGGTATGTTTCTTTGGGGAAAAATTCCTGAAAAATATACTGATAGTGCTGAGCTAGCCGACAAAATTTTGTACCAAGCCAAAGTGTTTATTACACCCGGTTTTATTTTTGGCGACAAAGGTACCCGATATATACGCATTTCGCTTTGCGCTAACGAAAACATGTTACAGCAAGCACTCGAGCGTATTAAAGAGATGTGTTGATGTAATAATGTGATAATGTGATAATGTGATGATGAGATGATATGTTGATGTGCCAATAAATAGTAAATGGTAAATGAATAAATAGTAAATAAATATAATGATGGAATTTGAATCAATTTTATTACCAGGAGTAGATGCTAAACGCCCGCTAATAATTGCAGGACCATGTAGTGCCGAAACGGAAGAACAAGTAATGGATACCGCACGTAAACTTGCGGCAAGAGGAATAAAAATATTTCGTGCTGGAGTTTGGAAACCACGTACGAAACCAGGTGGTTTCGAAGGCAATGGTGTAATGGCCTTACCTTGGTTGAAACGTGTGAAAACCGAACTAGGAATGTATACAGCCGTTGAAGTGGCCACTGCAGCTCATGTTCGTGAAGCTTTATCGTACGATGTGGATATGCTTTGGATAGGTGCTCGCACTACGGCTAATCCGTTTGCAGTACAAGAAGTGGCCGATGCACTCGAAGGTATGGATATCCCAGTTCTAATTAAAAATCCGGTAAACCCTGATTTGGATTTGTGGATTGGAGCCGTTGAACGCATTTACAATGCTGGAATTCGTCGTATTGGCGTTATTCATCGCGGTTTTAGCTCGTTCGACAAAAAAATATATCGTAATCTTCCACAGTGGCACATTCCAATTGAACTTCACCGTCAGCTTCCAACGCTGCCAATTATTTGCGACCCAAGTCATATTGGTGGCAAACGTGAGTTGATTGCATCGCTTTGTCAGCAGGCCATGGACTTAAATTTCGATGGACTAATTGTTGAGTCACATTGCAATCCCGAAAAGGCTTGGAGTGATGCTTCGCAGCAGGTAACGCCCGAAGTGTTGGACTTTATTCTCAATACGTTAGTTATTCGTGATACTACTCAAAGCACCGAAAGTTTAGCGAGTCTTCGTCGTCAGATTGATGAGCTCGACAATAGCTTACTTGAGTTATTAGCACGCCGCATGCGTGTTTCACGCGAAATTGGACAGTACAAAAAGGAACACAATATGCCCATTTTGCAATCGCAACGCTACGACGAAATTATCCAAAATCGTGTAGCTCAGGCTCTTCAAATGGGAATGGATACCGAATTTATGAAAACCGTTTTAGTGGCTATTCACGAAGAATCGGTTCGCAATCAACAAGAAATAATGAAGCAGGATTAAGTTTAAGTCGACTGACAACAGACGAAGGAAAACTGAAAGGCATAAGAAAAAGTGCAGGGTATAAACATAGCTTTATACTTTGCACTTTTTTTTGTTTGCAAATATCACTATATTTGCAACAAATTAAAAAATAAAAATGAAAACTGCATTTATAACAGGTATAACATCCGGTTTTGGAAAAGCATTTGCGTACCGATTGGCCAAATTGAATTATAATATTGTAGTTACAGGCCGAAGGGAAGAGCGACTTGAACAAATTGCAAGCGATATTCGGAGCCAGTTTGATGTGAAAGTTCATACACTTTGTTTTGATGTGCGCGATAATGAGGCTTGTAAAGCGTCAATTGCATTGTTGCCTGCTGAATTTCAGAATATTGATTTACTTGTGAATAATGCTGGTTTGGCTGCTGGTGCTTCGCCTTTCAACGAAAGCGATTTGGATGATTATGAGCGTATGATTGATACAAATGTTAAGGGATTGCTGTATATCACTAAACTTATTGTACCACAAATGATTAACCGAAAATGCGGTCACATCATTAATATTTCGTCAATAGCTGGTATCGATGTATATCCTAATGGCAGTGTGTATTGTGCCTCAAAACATGCTGTAAATGCTATAACCAAAGGTTTACGACTCGACTTAGTTAAATTTGGAATTAAAGTAAGTTCCATTTCGCCCGGAATGGTAGAGACAGAGTTTTCAATTGTTCGTTATCATGGCGATGAAAAAAAAGCAAAGGATGTATATACAGGTATTATCCCACTCGATGCAGAGGATATTGCCGATACGCTCGAATTTATCGTTACTCGCCCTGACCATGTGAGTATTAACGATATACAAATAAATCCAAAACAGCAAGCAAATGCCTATTTGGTGCATCGAATTTTAGATTAAAATTTAAAAATACTGCCTTTTTGGCTAAAAAAAATAAATTATTAAAAAAAATAGCTTATTTTTGTACGATGCATCCATTAAAACGGTGCTTTTATTGTCTAAATCAATTTTGTAATAACAGAAAACTAAAGATTAAAACTTTTTATATTATAATTTAAATAACTGAAAATGAGCTCACTTGAATTAAACAAGGAAATTGAAAACTTAGCTGAAGTGCCTGTTACGGAAGCTATTGATGCAAATTTAAACACCGAAGTTACCGAAGAGGTGCAATCTGTTGAACCCGAAGCAACAGAAGAAGTTAATAATAAGACTGATTATTCGCAATTGAGTAAGACAGAACTTATTGAAATACTCAAAGGTTTGGTAACTGCCGAAGTGGAAAATGTAAAAGATGAAGTTGAAACTATTAAACAGCATTTTTACAAAAAACAAAAGAGTGAGTTCGATGAACAAAAAAAGTTATTTGTTGATAATGGAGGCGAAGAGGCTGAATATGTTCATGTTAAAGATGAATCGGAAAATGAACTTAAAGCACTTTTAAACGAATATAAAACAAAAAAAGCAGCCATTTTTGCAAAAATGGAGCAAGAAAAAGAACAAAACCTGATTCAAAAGCAACATATACTTGAACAAATGAAAAATTTGGTTGAGAGTAATGATGATGTTTCAGGCCATATAGGTGACTTTAAAAGTTTACAGCAAAAGTGGAAAACTATTGGTAATGTGCCAATTACAGTAGCCACTACCTTGTGGAAACAATACAATACCTATCAGGAAAAATTCTGGGATTTAATTAAAATCAACAACGAATTTCGCGAATACGATTTTAAAAAGAATTTGGAGGCAAAAGTACTTATTTGCGAAGCTGCCGAACGTCTTGCCGAAGTGAATGACGTTATTTCAGCATTTCAACAATTGCAAAAATTTCATGCTGAGTGGCATGAATTAGGTCCAGTTTCGCGCGAAAATCGTGAGATTATATGGAATCGATTTAAAGAAGCGTCCAGTTTGATTAATAAAAAACACCAGTCGCATTTCGATTCAATTCGCGAGTTAGAAGATAATAATCAGCAAGCTAAAACCGAATTGTGTGAAAAAATTGAAGCCTTTGATTATAAAACGCTTGCTACTTACAAGGCATGGGACGAAGCTACACAAACAGTTTTGAATTGGCAAGAGGAATGGCGTACAATGGGTTTTGCTCCACGCAAAGTTAATCAGCAGTTATTCGAACGTTATCGTTCGGCATGCGATGCATTTTTTATGGCCAAAAACGAATTTTACAAAGCATCGAAAGGTGTTTTGAATCAAAATTTGGACAAAAAGAAATCTTTGTGCGAACAAGCCGAAGCTTTGAAAGATAGTACTGAATGGAAAGAAACTACCGATAAACTTATTCAATTGCAAAAAGAATGGAAAACGGTAGGACCTATTTCGAAAAAACTCTCCGATGATTTATGGAAACGTTTTATTGCTGCTTGTGATTATTTCTTTGAACAAAAAAATAAAAACTCTTCGAGTCTGAAAAATGTTGAAGGGGATAATTTGTTGAAAAAGAAAGAGCTAATTCAGAAGATTGTAGACTTAAACGTGACAACTAATTCAACTGACGCGTTGGCTAGCTTACGTGCTTTAATGGCCGAATGGGGTACAATTGGACATGTACCATTCAAGGAAAAGGATAAACTGTACAAAGAATACCGTGCTGCTGTTGACAAGCAATTTGAAGTACTGAATGTTGATGCTTCGACACGTAGACTGGATACTTTCAAAAATAATTTGAAAGATATGTCGACTAAAGGCGAAAATAAGCTTTATGGCGAACGTCAGAAAATGGTACGCGCTTACGAACATTTAAAATCGGAAATTGCAACCTACGAAAATAATATTGGATTCTTTAGCTCAGCTTCGAAAAAAGGCGGTGGTTTAATTAAAGAAATGGAGCGGAAAATTGAAGCTTTGAAAGACGAAAGTAAGTTAATTGAAGAAAAAATTAAATTGATTGATCAAAGTATTTAATCGCAATTATTAGTAGAGAGGAACTAAAAATGGCAGTAAAATAAAATTTTACTGCCATTATTTTTTCCAGAATACAGGAGTGAAAACTTCACTTATACAAGTTATAATTCTCACTCATTTTCTGAAATATTTATCACGAATTTTCAATGCAATTTTTCGTAATCCAGGAAAGAATTTACCACTTTTAATGTTATAAGCTAAGGATTGCGAATCGAAAATCATCTCGAAGTTTTCGGTACAAAAAACAGGTTTTCCAGTAATCTTATTTATTTCGAGTGCTTGATATAATGAGCTTTCAAAAAATAAATTGTATTCAGCTGTTTTATAGGTATTTGCTTTATGTTGTCCATGACTATTCGCTTTTTGTCGTGCACGCATATCTGGCAAATCAAGCATCACTAACTTATTGTATTTTACACCTTGTTGTTGTAACCATATTTCGGTTTCTTTGCGGTATTTCTCGAGACGCGATGTTACTAACGTTCCAATTTTGCTTTTTGGAATATATAGTGGAGCAGCATTTAGAATAAAATCAGTGTATTTTGGTCCATCATCGTTTTGTACATCAGTTGGATCTACACAAAGCACACCATCAATATCAAAGCAAGCTTTATCTAATGTGCTGTGATTGAATATATTCCATTGAAAATACCGTGGAAGCGAAACAGATTCGAAATAATAATCGACCATGTTTTCTTTACCTGGTACTATATAAATAGCACAAAAACTAATATCAAAATCGCTACCTACTTCTTTGATTAAATCTTTGGCTTTTGTCATAGCTGAGCCCGAAGCGATACTATCGTCGACAATTAATATTTTCTTAAACTCTTTTACATCAATAAATTGACCCCGTTCGCCCGCTTTATAAATATGTCCGTTACGGAACGAATGAATATCGGTAAAAGGTTTACTAAGATACAATGCAATTAAATTTGCAGGCAGCATACCACTGCGAGGTACACCTACAATTAAATCAAAATCGCGTGGAAGAATACTTAATCGTTTTAAAATGATCGTATTTAAATCGGCTATGTTTCTGAAATTCATATTTTTATAGATTTTGTAGTTTATAAAGTTAATTAGTTCATATTGTTTGTGAAATAATCATCACATCATTACATCAATAAATCAACACATTATCTCATTTTTGCTAGAATATCTCCAAAACTCTCGGCACGTGCTTCCCATGAATTTCCCGAAGCAAATTCAATTCTTTTTTTAATACTAATTGGTGTATCGTCTGACGTTTCAATAATAATTTTTTTTATAAAATCATCCTTGTCTGTTGAGACACTCACCAAACCTTCAAAATCAGGCAAATTAGCAAAAGGAGTCATTACTACGGGTACGCCTACGGCTAAATATTCGTTTATTTTGAGTGGGTAAATATTTTTATTTACATCATTTACAATATATGGAATAATGCCGACATCATAAGTTGCCAAAAGCTCAGGTACATCGTTGGGTTTTATGGGGTCGAAAAACCGTACATTACTAAACTTTTGCAAACGCGATTTTAAAACCTGATTGCGCATATCGCCCGTAAATTCAAAATCAAAATAGGGCAGTTTACTCACGGCATATTCCACAGTGTCGATATCGAAACGTGGGTCAAGACTACCAATAAAACCTACCTTTTTTCGTTCGCGTTTGTATACTTCTGACTTGGAGAATATTTTGAATACAGGAAAATCGACTCCGTTTTTAACCACAAAACTTTTAGGATTTAGTTTTAGCTTTTCAGCATTCAGATAATCAGAAGTTGTGATAATGGCTTTAACTAATTCAGAGAATTTATTTTCGATAGCAAAAATTCGTTTTCCAAAGAATACCGATTCCACACCATCGTAGCAATAATATATATGCGATTTTTCACCAACTTTGTTTAATAGTGCCAATCCAAAGATGGGATTATAAGCAGTAATGGCAATTGGATTTTTAAATTTTAGCTTACGCATTGCCCATTTTAGTGTGAGCTTGTATATAAGCACATTAAAAGGGAAAAACAGATTGAATAAAACTTCGTTTTTCAGAAAAAAAACTGGAATTCCAGGTGGAATAACCAAATTGTAAACCT
>CAIWIS010000569.1 GCA_903912795.1 uncultured Bacteroidales bacterium | reverse complement strand
CCTACCAAAGGAATGCTTACGCTCGATGAAGATTATATTGTGCTTACGCCCGATGCTCCTGATATGAAAGTGTATTGGTGTAGTGTTCGTTGGGGCGAAGGCGATCGCTGTACGCCCAATCAACCACTGAATTTGCAAGCCAATGTACCTATTCCACAAAGTTTTGTGGTAAGTCCGCAAACATGGGATGGTACAAAGCCAAATGCAGGTATTGCGGTGTTGCTCAAAGATAAACGTACCATTTGGCAATCGCAACCTTTTGCACATTGTACTCAGGGTGGTGATGCCACTACGGGTTATGTGTATGCCGATAATCAGGATTTATACGGGCAGGGTTATTATGGTTCGCATGGAGGTTCGCGACTTTCGGTTTTGGGTGGTTCAATACGCAATCATGAACTTTCGCCTACTTCGGGTCCCATTCGCCACGCCATTAAAATGAATATTTGCGGCAAAAAGAATTTATATTACGATGCTGTAAATAAAGGTTTTCGCTGGCCGGCATTGGCTGCCGATGCTGCTGCACCTACCGATTATGGTAAAGATAGAATTACTCCGTCGGTTCCTGAATGTAGAATGGGCGCATTAATGGCTATACCTGCAACTATAACCATAGAATCGATGGGACTTGAAACTCAACCAGCAAAAACATTGGCTAAAGCATTACAGGATTATGGTGGTTATGTGGTGGATGATACAGGCTGGGATGTGTTTGCTATCGAAACCGAATGGGGTACAAACGGACGTTTCAGGGATGAGTTCAAAAAAAACTGGAATTTTGATTTTGTAGTAAGTATGACTCAATCAACTTCAACACCATGGGGACGAGATATTGTGAAAATTTACAAGACGTTGAATATTGTAACAAATAACTCGGCAACATCCATTGGCGGTGGAGGTACTCCTCGTCAGGAATTGGCGCCTCCATTCAAACAATAATTTTTTTTAGAGTATATAAAAAAGACTGTTTCAAAGTTAAGCATATTGCTGTTGATTTTTAATAATTTATAAAGATGAGAAAACTGATTTTTAATATTTGCGTGTTAATGATAAGCTTAACAGCGCATGCACAAAGTAAAACAATTGAAATTCCGCTGGAAATAGGGGAAAAAGTATGGTCAGGCATCGTGAACGAAGGATGCAATATGCCTGTGATTCAAGGCAAATCATTCGAATTGTATGGAGATAATTTTGGCAATCAGGTTCAGCCATTATTGCTGACCAGCAAAGGCCAATATGTGTGGAGCGAAGACCCGTTTAAATTTCAGATTCTTAATAACAAACTAATTATAAGTAACGTAATAAGTAAAATTGAAAGCGGTAGAATTGGAAAATCACTTTCGGAAGTGCGCGAATATGTATCGCGGACATATTTCCCCGCTTCGGGAAAAATGCCGGATAAATTGCTTTTTTCTGCTCCGCAATACAATACCTGGATTGAGTTACAATACGATCAAAATCAGGAAGATATATTGGAATATGCCCGCAATATTCTGGCAAATGGTTTACCGGCTGGTGTGCTGATGATTGACGATACATGGCAAGAAGCTTATGGTGTGTGGAATTTTCATCCGGGTCGATTTTCAAATCCCAAAAAAATGATTGACGAGTTGCATGCTATGGGTTTCAAAGTTATGCTCTGGATTTGTCCGTTTGTAAGCCCCGACCAATACCAAATATGCCGCGAAATTGGTAAAGGTAAAGGCTTTTTGATGCAACGAAATCAAACGGGAGGAACTTATGCGCAAGCAAAACAGCCGGCATTGATAAACTGGTGGAATGGTTATTCACATGTGCTGGATTTTACAAATCCTGCTGCAGTGAAATGGTTCGATGATCAATTAAACAGATTGGTTAATGATTATGGTGTGGATGGATTTAAATTTGATGCCGGCGACTTTAGATATTATCCTGTTCACGAAAATGCCGTGAGCATGAAAGATGTAACACCCAATGAACATGCACGGCTTTTTGCCGAATTCGGTCTAAAATATCCACTTAACGAATATCGTGCTTGCTGGAAAATGGCCGGACAGCCATTGGCTCAACGTTTACGCGATAAAAAACACAATTGGGAGGATTTACAATGTTTAGTACCCAATATGTTAATCGAAAATTTGGTAGGCTATACATTTTCATGTCCCGATTTAATTGGTGGTGGCGATTTTGTTTCGTTTCTCGATGGAGCCAAAATTGATCAGGATTTAGTTGTTCGCTCTGCGCAATGTCATGCCTTAATGCCCATGATGCAATTTTCGGCAGCACCTTGGCGTGTGTTAGATAGTGTGCATTTTGCAGCAGTTAAAAAAGTAGTTGATTTACGTATGAAACTAACTCCCGAAATACTGAAACTTGCCGAAAACTCAGCTAAAACAGGAGCGCCCATTATGAATTCGCTCGAATTACTATATCCAAATCAGGGTTTTGAAAATGTAAACGACCAATTTCTGTTAGGTAAATGCATTCTTGTTGCTCCCATGCTTAAAAAAGGAGCACTAACGCGCACTGTTGTTCTGCCAAAGGGTAAGTGGCTGTCGGACGATGGAAAAATGTATAAGGGTGGAAAAACCTATCAAATTTATGTGCCGTTGGATAGATTGCCGTATTTTAAACTGTTGAAGTAAAGTGATTAAACAAAATAAAATGCAAAAGTCTCCCACAAAGGAGACTTTTATTTTTATCCGACAATTTGTAAGCCTTATTCAAACAATAATTACCAGCTATAAAGTTTTTAATGTTCGTATTTTTGTAGCTGTAAAATAATTAAATACGATTACGATGAATCACATGTTTCGCTTTTTATGTTTTGTGCTGTTTTTACAGTTTAATGTTTTGTTTGCATTTAGTTCTGAATTAACTACAGATGCTTCAGATACAAAATATACCCTACCGGTTATTCCCATATCCGACAACGATATTACCAATCCCGATAGGGGTTTTTGTCGCTGGAATGGCAACGAAATGGCACCATTCCCGAGTATCGACCGTTATGCTCGCTATAACTGGACTGTTTTCGAAACATCCCAAGGTGTTTATAATTTCTCGTCGCTTTATAACGAAGCTGCTGCAGCTTATGCCGACCCCGATGGTCGTGGTACATTTGGACTTGCTTTCAGGTGTGTGGTAGAAGGTATTGATCACGCCTACCCTGCCTATCTCGATGCTAAAATGACATCGTGGTACAGCAATAATAAAAAATGCTGGATGCCCGATTGGAACAATGCCTATTTTCTGGAGCGACATGATTCGTTGGTGGCTAATCTTGGACGTGCTTTTAACAAAGATCCGCGCATTGGATATGTGGAGATCCGCACTTTTGGAAACTGGGGCGAATGGCACTTAAGTGGCTTTGAAGCACCTCCATCGCCTCTTGGTTGGATATCAACTGCTACCATTCAGCACATTATCGATGTATTTGTTAAAGCATTTCCGGATAAACAACTTATCATGATGAGCGATAATGAAGGAGGAATTGAATATGCGTTGAAAAAAACGGGTTTAAAATATCCTATTGGTTGGCGGCGCGATTCGTGGTGTAATTCAGGTATGCGTACTCCTTCTACTTCAAGTAAGTATGCATCATTTTGGCCACTAATGCAGGAAAGATGGAAAACTGCTCCGGTAATTGTGGAAGGATATGGAAACACCGGAATGACTTATTCACTTGGTTTACAACAGGTGATTGATTTTCATATTTCAGGTATTGGGAATGGTAATTTTGGCTCGGATCTTTCATGGAGTACCATGACTACTGATGCACAATTAGCAATAGTCAACTCTGCAAAAACATCAGGATACCGTTATATTTTACGCGATGTAACTACCCCATCGGTATTTGTTAAGGGGCAATCGGTTCGGTTTGTTGCCAATTGGTCTAACGTGGGTGTGGCACCGGCATATCGTAACTGGCAGGTTAAATACCGTATTGTTCATCCAACAACATCTGCATTAATTTGGGAAGCGCAATCGAAATTAAATTTACGAACATTATTACCAACCTATAATTTTTCTACATCAGTTGACACTCCCTTTGCAGTTGACGAAACATTTACATTGCCGCAAAATATTGCTTCTGGTACATATTCGCTCGAAGTGTTGATTGTTGATAACGATAATTATTTTTCACCATTAAAATTAGCCAATCAAAGTCGTAAATCAAACGGAGCTTATCCTATTGGAAATGTGGTGGTAGATGCTCAAAATGCCGTAAAAAGCATTTCGGAACTTAAAGGCATTTCTTTGCAATCATTCACGGGCAAAATACTTACATTGAACGTTCAAACTTCTGATAATTACTCAATTTCAATAGTTGACACTATAGGGAAATGTGTTTTTAAAAGTCAGAAATATCTAAATGTAGGGCAAAATATTATTGAAACTACAAACTGCAATAAGGGTATTTATGTGCTCAATTTGGCAAATAAAGGAAAATCGAAAACATTCAAGTTAATCAGAAATTAATACGTATACCGAAATGAAAAAAACATACTCTATTTTTACTTTTCTATTTATAACTGTAATTTTATTTGCCGGCAATATTGTTAGCAATGGTGACTTCGAATTGGGAACTTCCACAGCCACAGGTTGGTG
>CAIWIS010000568.1 GCA_903912795.1 uncultured Bacteroidales bacterium | reverse complement strand
GAGCAAGCTGCAAGCAAAATTCACTTGTTTCGACCGACAAAGCGCCAATCAAACCCGACAAATGCAGAATTTGAACACCTTCTTGTACAAAGATACGTTCCAAATCAAAATCTTTCACGTTCAATGTACGTCCTACTTCACCAGCACGGTCGTTTAGTACACGTGGGCCGCGAGTTCCAAAACCACTATCGGCAATATTAAACTGGTGACGATAACCCCATGGATCGCCTTGTGGCACTTCAACACCTTCGTAGTCCATGTTGCGGGCACGCAGGTTACTTTTAATCATTTGTGCAATGGGACTATCCTTCACAAAAGTAGTCAAAACTTTAACCGGAAGTCCTAAATACGAAGCTATACTAGCCACATTCGTTTCGGCACTCGAAACTTCCATTTCGAACAATTTGCTACTATGAACTGGCTGTCCATTTACTGGTGTAATGCGAACGCCCATGCTGGTTGCCACCATCAAAGCGTATTTTGTGTCTTTTTTAAGTGTTATCATATATATTAAATTTACGGCCCCCGAAATCCCCTGAAGGGGGACTTTTAAGACCAAGTATATTTTAAATTTTCAGAGAATCTGTCTTTAAGTCCCCCTTCGGAGGATTTAGGGGGCCGTATTTTCTAAAATAACGTTCTTGATATTCCCAGTTCCAAACCTCTTAACTCCGCCATTCCTCTAAGCATGCCGATACCTGAATAACCTGGATTGGTTTTTTTGTGCAAATCGTCCAACATTTGATGTCCATGATCGGGACGCATTGGGATATTCCGTTTATACGTGTATTGAACAACCAACAAAGCTTTCATGGCTTCGTACATATCTACATCGCCTTCCAAATGGTTGTCTTCATAGAAATCACCTTCATCATTTCGGCATGTACTGCGGAAATGAACATAATACAAGCGTTCGCCAAATTCGCGTAACATAGATGTCAAATCGTTGGTGGATGCAACCCCAAATGAACCGGTGCATAAGCAAATACCGTTTGCTTTGCTTGGCACCGCAGCAAAAAGTTTACGAACATCATCAGCATTACTCAGAATGCGTGGCAACCCAAGAATTGAACGTGGAGGGTCATCGGGGTGAATCGCCATCAGCACACCAACTTCATCGGCCACATGACAAATTTCATTGATAAAATAAAATAAATTATTGCGTAAATGCGTCTCATCTATCCCTTTATAAGTATCCAATGCAGCCTGAAATTGCTCCAACGAAAAACTTTCTTCAGCCCCGGGAAGTCCGGCAATCATATTTCTTGTCAATTTTTCTTTTTCGCTTTCAGCCATTTCGTCAAAGCGTTTTTTGGCTTTCGAAATTTGATCTACTGTATAATCTTTTTCGGCATTCGGACGTTTCAGAATGTACAAATCGAAAGCAACGAATGCAGCCATTTCAAAGCGCAAAGCTTTAGAGCGGTCAGGCATTTCATAAGCCAAATCGGTACGTGTCCAGTCGAGTATTGGCATAAAATTATACGTTACGATACGAATATCACACTCAGCCAAATTACGAACGGTTTGTTTGTAATTTTCGATATACTGTTTGTAATTTCCGGTACGTTTTTTAATATCTTCGTGCACTGGAACGCTTTCCACTACCGACCAAATTAAACCTGCTTCCGCAATCATTTTTTTGCGGTATTTAATTGCCTCAACAGGCCAAACCTCACCATTAGGAATTTGGTGTAATGCTGTTACTATATCTGTTGCACCAGCTTGACGAATATCCCAGAGTGATACCGGATCGTTTGGTCCATACCATCTCCACGATTGTTTACATAAATACATAATCTTTTATTTACTATTTTTTAGACAAAAGAATAAAGACAAAAGAACAAAGACATGCTATTTGTAAATGTTAATTATTAATAATCAACAAACTAATCTGTTTCGTATTATCTCTTTATTCTTTTCTCTTTGTTCTTTAATCTTTATTCTTTTCTCTTTGTTCTTTAATCTTTGTTCTTTAATCTTTGCTCTTTAATCTATCTTAAATACAGAACGCATCAAAACCACCATCAATAACGGTCAACGTTCCTGTAACAAATTTCGAAGCATCGCTGGATAACCAGTGTAATGTTCCAAATAATTCATCTGCTTCGCCCAAACGACCAAATGGTGTATGAGCCACAATTGATTTACCACGAGGCGTTGGTGTGCCATCAGGATTTGTCATTAAGGCACGGTTTTGTTCTGTTAAGAAAAAGCCCGGAGCCATGGCGTTTACACGAATTTTTTCACTAAATTTTGTTGCCATTTCGGTAGCAAGGAATTTTGTGAAGTTAGTTACAGCAGCTTTTGAAGCACCATAACCAACAACGCGTGTTAATGGACGAATAGCTGATTCCGACGAAATATTGATTATGCTTCCTTCTTTCTGATCAACCATAATTTTGCCAAAAACCATACATGGCAATACCGTTCCAAACAAATTCAAATCAACTACTTTTTCGAAAGCATCAATCTGAAGATCAAAAATAGTTTGGTCGGGACCAATGGTAGCTCCAGCCATATTACCGCCAGCAGCATTTACCAAAATATCAATACGACCAAAAGTAGCCACAATGTCCTTTGCATTTTGCTCCAAAGCTTCTTTGTCGAGTACATTGGTATTCAAATACAAAGCTTCGCCACCCTTGGCTTTTATTTCTTCGGCAAGCGACACACCAGCATCGGCTCTATCCAAAATAACTACTTTACAGCCTTGTTCGGCCATGTATTCTGCCATACCTTTTCCAAGGATTCCGGCACCACCAGTGATAACAATCACTTTATTCTTTACATCGAATAAGTTCTTCATTTT
>CAIWIS010000567.1 GCA_903912795.1 uncultured Bacteroidales bacterium | reverse complement strand
TATAATTCTAATTTTCTATGCCCTTTACACACAATAATTTTGCCAAAGCAATTTAAGTGCTTTCTATGGCAGAAAAACGTGGCAGAATGGCAGTTTTTATGTGTTTTTACTTGATTTTATGTCATTATTTAATCGCACAATGCATATAAATCGGCACGAGGATTTACCAACAAAATTGGTTTTGTTGATTTTTTAATCAAATGCAATTCGTTAGGTCCAAAAAATTGATCATCCAATCCATATTCGCGCGAAGCGGTAATTATTATTAATCCAATATCTGTTATACTTGCTTTATGTACGGCTTCTTTGTCAACTTTAAAACTATCGCCTTTTGCTTTTTCTATTTTTACATTTAAATTAAACTTATCGAATAAATCTTGCATTTTACGTGTGTTTGTTGTAGCTTTGGTACCATAGTCATTTGCCTGCAGAATTTCAATCTTCGAATTGCAAAACCGTCCGAATGCACTAGCAAATTGAGCTTTTTCAAGCTCTTCTTCTAAAAAGTTGACAGGCAGTAAAACGCTCTCAGTGTGAAGTTCTTCATATTCATCTTTGTAAAAAATGTAAGGAATGCGTAATTCACGACAGGCTGTTAGTAGTTTTTGAATTTTACTTGATTTATTATCAAGTAGTTGAATAAATAAAAATGAAACTTCGTGCTCTTCGCAAATAAAATTAATTTCTTTTTCGTTGTTCGAATTTAATAAAGTACAATTTGAAATATTTTTTTCGAGTAATAATTTATTTAAATCAGAATCGGATGTATTCTTATCCTTTAATTGGGCCAGAACAATACCAAAAGTTTTTCCTAAAGATAAAGCTAGCTTACTAGCACTCAAAATCAGAGTTGATGCTGAGTTTATGTTCTTAATATAGCAAACTATCATTTAATCAATTTCAACTGTTGGTTTTTAATCTTGAAAATATATACGCTTTACACGTCGCGAAACACTTGTAAGTATTTCGTATGGAATAGTTTTGAGCCAAGTAGCCACTTCGGAGATAACAATATTTTCACCAAAAATTTCTACTTTATCACCTTCATTCGCTTCAATATCTGTAATGTCGACTGTAATTAGGTCCATGGAAACATTTCCAATTACTTTGGCTCTTTTACCATTAATAAGTACTTCGCCCACACCATTACTCAATTTGCGATCAAATCCATCGGCATAGCCTATTGGTAATATGGCAATTCGTTTGTCTTTTTCAACAATTCCCTTACGTGAGTAGCCAACAGTTTCACCTGCTTTGATATCCTTTATTTGTAAAATTATGGTTTTTAATGCACAAACTTGTCGTAAAGTAACGCCTGGAATTGAGCTTATTCCATAATGACCAATACCAAGTCGTACCATATCAAATTGATGTTCCGGAAAACGCTCGGTTCCTGCCGAATTTAAAATATGAAGCATAATTTTATGCGAAAATGCCTGACATATTTTGTCGGCACAACTCCGAAATAACGCAATTTGTTGGTTGGTGAACGTGTCAAATTTCGAATCGTCGGCGCCTGCTAAGTGCGAAAAAACCGAACGAAGTTTAACTTGTTGTTGATTGCGAATGGTACTTATCAAACTATCAATATCCTTGGCTTCGAAGCCTAAACGATGCATACCACTATCAATTTTAATGTGTATGGGGTAGTCGGTAATGCCTTGTTTTTCAGCAGCTAAAATAAAATTTTGCAACAATCGGAAACTGTATATTTCAGGTTCCAGGTTGTTGTCGAATATTAACCCAAAACTTCCTAATTCAGGATTCATTACAGCTATAGGTATTCGAATGCCTTCGCGTCTTAGTTCAGCACCTTCGTCGGCTACGGCCACTGCCAAATAATCGCATCGGTGATGTTGTAATGTGCGAGCAACTTCAATAGCACCACTACCATAAGCAAATGCTTTGACCATACACATCAGCTTTGTTGTGGGTTGTAATTTCGACCTAAAATAATTCAGATTATCAACCAAAGCATTTAAATTTACTTCCAAGGTTGTTTCATGAGCTATTAATTCCAACTTTTCCGAAATAGTTTCGAACTGAAACTTTCGCGAACCTTTGAGCAGAATGACTTCGTTCTGAAGTTCATGGATTAATGATGATTTTAGAAAACTTTCAGTATCATCAAAGAAAGCATTTTTTATAAACGAAAAATTATCGGCATGTTTCGAAACATCATTACCTATTCCAATAAAACGCTGTATATCTTTGTTTTTTACCAGTTCCGAAACCGTTTTGTAAAGTTCCACGCTTGTTTGTCCGCTTTGTAGTATATCGGAAAGTATAATAGTACGATTCATTGCCTGTGTTGTAGATTGTTGAATCAAAAAATCGATGGCAATTCCAAGCGAATTTAAATCTGAATTGTAACTATCATTTATTATCAGGCAGTTACGTACACCTTCTTTTACTTCGAGACGCATGGCAACCGATTCGAGTAGCATCATTTTGATTTCAATACTTTCGGCAGTAAAACCTTGATAAAACAAAAAGGCAATACAATGTAGCGCATTTTCAATGGAAGCATCGTCATTGAATGGGATATTTATATTATAGTCAATCTGTTGATAAGTCAATAGCAATCTAGTAGATTTCTCCAATTTATCAATACTTCGAATTTTGATTGTAGCTTCAGCATTTTTACCCCAACTAAAAAGTTTTGCTTTTAATTTGGCTTGTGCTATGCAAATGTCAACAACTTTATTATCAGAGTTATAAATTAAGGTTTCGGAAGAAGCGAAGAGTTTAATTTTCTCAACACATTTTTGTTTTATACTTGTAAAATTTTCTTGGTGAGCATCGCCTAAATTTGTAAAAATTCCAATTGTCGGGCTAATAATTGCTTGTAATTTTTCCATTTCGCCAACTTGCGAAATTCCAGCTTCAAATATTCCCAATTGAGTATTCGCATGTAAGCCCCAAATAGATAATGGTACTCCAATTTGTGAATTATAGCTTCTTGGTGAACGAACTATTTGATAGTCAGTATGTAGTAGTTGATATAACCATTCTTTAATAACTGTTTTTCCATTGCTTCCAGTAATTCCAACTATTGGTATATGAAACAAATTACGATGATAGGCGGCTACTTGTTGTAGTGCAGCAAGGGCATTGTCAACTTTTAAAAAAACAGCATCAGTAAGCAATTCAAAATCGGGCAATATTTCGCTTACAACAAAATAGCGCATGTTTTGCTGATATAGCTCCGAAATATACTGATGTCCGTTATTTCTGCTGGTTTTTATTGCAAAAAACAAACTTTCGGCAGGAAACGAAAGCGTACGGCTATCAGTTATCAACCAATTAATATTGGCAATACACGTACTGTTTTTTGCTCCAATTATTTTTGCAATTTCATTTATTTTCATGCTCGTTTTTTAGTCTATTTCAAAGGAGTAATAAATTTATTTTCGTAGCGATTTGTCTGGCAAGTCATACGTTTTTTTATCAATAGGAAATACTAACCATTCTCTGGGAACTTCATTTACAATTTTTTCGGAAACTTGAATTGAATCTGAAATATTGAATATTGTATAGCCTCCCAACGATTCGTTTTTACTTAATGTTGATCTACAGACTATTCCAGCTATACCATCGT
>CAIWIS010000566.1 GCA_903912795.1 uncultured Bacteroidales bacterium | reverse complement strand
TAGAGCTAACACCAGTTAATGTTGTGGAAGTCATATAATTTGCCGCTAATATACCACCTGCCGATGCAAAACCAGGATCTACAGTCAAACTATTTATATCTTGTCCTGTTACAATTACTGAACCAGAAGTTACATCCACTCCACCATAACTACCTAATATAGCACCACTTGCTCCTGTAGCCATATAATCGTTAGCATCTACAGCAATAGTTCCTGTAGTAGCTGGCATAAGTAGTGCAAAATGATTCCCAGTTGCTGCGTTGTTGGTACGTGCATTTACAAATATATTATTCTGAATACTGCGTGAGTTCGTTGAACCGTTGCTGGCCATACAAGCTGAGTTAAGAGCCCCGGTAGTTGGAGCGCCACTTATATACACTGTATTGTGATTAAAACTGCTAGCTGTAGCAGCATTTTCTTCGTTCAAACCATAAATAGTTGCTGCATTATTATCACCCAATTTTACAATATTATTTGTAATTGAATTGGTACCACTGGCACAATTAATTCCAACAATTTTAGCTGCTGTGCTGGTAGACGTAACATTCAACGAATGAATTAAATTAGCGTTCGCGTTCAGTGCATTAACCCCTGTTTCGTGGAAAATTCCATACAGATTTCCTGCGGCTGTATTATGGGTAATATTAGCTATGGTATTATTTTCGCAAGTTACATTTCCAACACCATTAACATAAATGCTATACAAATTGGAAGGTAGTGACATAGTTGAATTGTCAATTGTAATCGAACCATCATCCCCTAGCTTATTACCAGTAACTGACACATTGCCATATCCATTTACATCAATGAATTTTGTAGTATTTGCAACGGCCCCAGTTCCATTTGTCATTGAAATATTCTTAATAACATTATTCTGTATTGCTGAAGAAGCACCATACGAACCATTATAATGTATACAAGTCATGTTATCTGCAAAAGCTCCCGTCTTAGTCAATGTTCCACCAGCACATTGTGCAGCTTTACCACCTATGTAATTTCCTGAAACAATATTACCATAACCTCCATAAAGATAGGGCGCATTACCTACTTTTATAAACATTCTGTTGTTATTTGCTGTAGTGGCTCCATCAACCGAATTGAAAAAGCTATTGTTTGTAATTGTATAGTTTGAATTATTCGGCTTGTTTGGGTTTGGATTTCCATATACATAGATAGCGGCAGAGATATTCCCTGTTGGACCTGCTATAAAATAATTATCAAAGGTATTGTTATCAATAATGTTGTTAGTACTTGGGAAGTCATCGTTACAGTTTGCAAATGTAAGCATTCCACCATTTCCACTAGCTGCATAAGCAAATCCAGAGGGATTAAGAGGAGAAAATTCATTGTATGAAATGGTATTGTAACTACCACCTACACTTGAGGCCGAAGCACCGTTTACTAATGAATTGGTACCAATTGCCAATGTGCCACGGGTATTTCCATTTTGCGTCATCGATTTTATTTTGCAATACGTAATGATATTGTGATGTGCACCCGCATTTAAGTAAATAGTTGAAGCATTATTTGTACTTGCAGCAGTACCACCTGTATTAGACGTAGTTTTGTGCTGAATGGTTAAATCAGCTCCTCCTGAAGGAACTCCAGCAGTATGTACACGTCCATCGATGGTAACATTCTTTGCTCCATTCAGAACTATAAATGGTTGGTTTCCTGCAGTAGATGAGTTAATTACCACACCAGATGCTGTTGGGTAAATCTTTACAGATGCATAATTTGCATTTGATATTGTAATTACAGAACTTGCAGTTGCAGCACTTCCAGATGCAAATGTTCCACCTGTGGTATTTTCTGCTGGTGCAGTAGCTCCCGCAGTTCCTGCAGTATAACCACTACCAGCATTATCTAAATAAGAGTTTGTTGATACAGCTATTGCTGCAGGCTGAATGATTAACGGTCCAGTACCCGTAGGTGTAGTTGCAGTAGAAATTAAACCATAACTAATAGCAGCATCAGATCCACCACTGGTTGCTGTTACTGTAGTTTTAGGACCGTATCCGGCTCCACCATTAGTAACATAAGTTGTTAAGTTACCCCCAGTAGAAGGTGCTGTACAAATTGCAGTTGCCTGAGTTGAAACATTCAGACTATTTGTGCTACTTGCTCCTTCGATAGTTATTGTAGGTGCAACTGTCCAGGTTCCATTTGAATTGGCAATAGTTAAAACTTTCCCATTATTAATTGTTACAACAAATGTACCTGGTATACCAGTTCTTGTACCACCGGTTAATGTTATTTCCGGAAATTTGTAAGTAGTTGCACCAGGAGTAACAACTGTAGCTGAAATACCTCGTGGAGCATTAAGAGTTGTTGTTGATGATGTTGATCCAGCAGTTTCAGTGGTACTTGCCGATAATTCAAGGATCAAATTATCTGTTGATAATCCAGCCGCATTGCCATTGATAGCAGCAAATGCAGCAATCAAGTTAGCGTACGATTTATTGATGGCACCAACGCTTGCTTCGGTAGCACCGGAGAGAGTTACCTGTGCTGACATAAAAGTAGCACAACTTAGAAGTAACGTTAGAATAATTCCTGTAATTTTTTTCATAAAAATTGATTTAAAAGAAAGTTTATGAGAATATTGATTTGTTTTTTAAAGGAAAAGTTTACTTCCTAAATCCCTTTTTTAATAGGAGATTTAGGAAGTTAAAAATGCAGGAAAATTTAAATTAATTTTTCCGAATGAGAATGAAAACTATTCAACAACTAATTTTTGGTTGCGTGTAGATTTGCTTGAAATTAAAGATACTATATAAGCTCCTTGTTTCAAAACGCCATTAACATTCAATGATTGTGATCCGTTCAAGTTACTTGAATACACAGTTTGACCATTCATATTGCTGATTCTCAACTTGTAGTTATCTTGTTCTTCGTTTTTAATATTAAGCACTCCATTACTCTTTAGTGGATTAGGATAGATGTTCAATCCTGATTCATTGACACTCTTTACACCTGTTGCATCTATTACATTCACATTCACTACTTTGTCGGTAATTGTATTGTATATAAATTGGTGAAAGTTTAAAGGAATAAAAGTTACTTTAAGTTCTTTTTGACCTAATTCGGGCATAAGTGTTCCACTTACCGGATTGTAGGTATAGGCACCTGTTATTGGAGATGTTGCATTTAATTGTGTTGCTCCTAATGCAGTATTTACAACTATATCGGCAGGAGCCCATATTATTGGAGGATCTACTTTTGATAAAGTTGGTTCGTAAATCATTATTCCATCAAGTCTTGCTTTAAGGCCTGCAACAGAACTGGATGAATAAATTCTAAACCAATTAATAGCCTCTAAATTTGGATCTAATCCGGATGTTCCTTTTGTAATTCCACCAGCACTTAATTTCAGATTCAGATTATTCCAACCGTTTTTAACATTTGCTTTTGTAACATTAAACTGAATTTCACCTTGATCGGGTAATCCTCCACTACCAATTTCGATGGATAGGTTGCCTCCTAATTTTGTTACATCTTCAATCCAAAATCTTAGTCGGAGAATCCCATTAGCAAGAGTAACACCTGTACTTTTGGGAGGCGCTGCACCTACAAGGTCTGTGGATCTTGGACTTTGAAATATGGTTGTATTAGTTCCAGCTAAGGTGTTTTCCAAACAACCTGTTCCCTGAATCATATCTGTAGTATTTAAAGATACTGTGGTTTTTGTTCCACCTACTGTCCAATCACAAAAGCCTCCTGTCAATGCATCGCAATTATCAAAGTAAGTAGGACCTTCAGCCATGTAAAGTGCCTGAATTTTTACATCCATAACTGGCATCGTAAGAGTTGTTGTAGAATTATAAATATTATCAATAACCGGAAATCCTTCAGTTATTACCCATCTATCGAACACCTCTCCTGGAGCAGGAGTTCCTGCAACAATATTAGCTACTGCACCAGAGGCATAAGTACCACTACCTGTACCACCGGTTACTGTTAATACATAATCTGCAGCATTTACAGAATTTTGAACTCCAAGCAACATAATAGCTGCTACGAAAATAAAAATGTAGTTTTTCATCATAAATTAAATTAATTGTTAATACTAATGATTATAAATTGAGATTATAGATATATTTATTTTAAGCAAATGTAGATACAAGCAATTAATGAATGATTAATAAAAGATTAATTATTGCTTTAGTCAGAAATAAAATAAAAATATTTTCAAATAAACACGTCTCTGATTAATTTATTCTAAGTTCTGCTAAAACTGGAAGGTGATCAGAGGGATAAAACAATCCAAACGAGTCAGACAAATGACCATGTCGAAGAACTGTAACTTTATCATTAATAAATATATAATCAATCTTTCGTGACAGATTTTTTACTGCAAAACCACCACTGGTAGATACTGGGCCATAATGTGGAGTAATGGTTTTATCCATAGCATCGGATAAATAACCTAAGATAAACTGTACAGAAGTTGTGTTTTTCGACAAATTCAAATCGCCTGTAAGTATCAAAGGCAGCCCTTCTTTGTTGATTTCTTTCATCATTTTGATGGTTAGCAGTGCTCCTTTATCGCGTGCCAATTTGCCCTGATTGTCGAAATGAGTGTTGAATATATAAAACGATTTCCCTGTAGATTTATGCTTTAATTTTATCCAGGTTACTGTACGATTATGGGCAGCGTCCCAGCCTTTACCTGGTCTTTCAGGAGTTTCGTTTAACCAAAACACGCCACCGTTCAACTTTTCGAAGCATTTTTTTTTGTAAAATATAGATGTATGTTCACCCGAGCGTGCACCATCGTCGCGTCCAACTCCGACATGATCAAATTCAGGAAATGCAGCCAACAAATCATCCATTTGTTCAGGAAGTGCTTCCTGTACATTAAAAATGTCGGCTTGATGGAATCGGAGCAATCCTGCCACTTTTTCTTTACGCAAAGGCCATGCATTTAAACTATCGCCAGGAGTGTTCATTCGAATATTGTAGCTAATAATATTGAAAGTAGCTGCTGGTTTTGATTTGCTAAATGCAGTGGCAGAAAAGCAAGTAAAAAAAATGGATAATGCGACTACAGTTTTTAAAAAGAATGTTCGTTTCATTTTGTTTTAAAAATAAGATTAATAAAAAACATAATTCATCCCAAAAAAATAATTTACCTCAACTTAAAAGCTTTATTCTCCTTAAAATCATCCATTAAAGGTTGTAAAACTTTGATGTTGTCAAGTTCATTTTTAGCTACCGTTATTGCAAATACTTTTATTCTATCATCTTGCGGTAAGGTAATACTTTTGGCTCCTGCTGGCAGGTTGATTTCGTATTTATACATAAAACAATATTGGTAAGCATCATTTTTTGAAGGATATTCCAAATGACGATGTGAAGCAAACCAGGCAATGTTATCGGTTTTTAAATAAGGCTTTTTAATTGCAGTTACTGTTATCTGGTCTAAAGCAAATTCGCGGTTATAAAATTGCCCGATATATCCGATAATATTTTGAATAGCCAATTGATTACTTTGTTTATCAATCCTGAAATCAGCGATCGTGTCTTTTGTTGCCCCAGCCAAAATATACAATTTATTATATTTACCAGCGGGAAGGTCAATTTTTTGACCTTTGCAGCTTACCATATTATACTGTTCATCAGCAGCATTGCCCATTTTAAATACTATATCTTCGCTGATTACTTCGGCAGGTATTAATTCTGCAGGAAGTGTAAAACGAGAACCAAGGTTTCCATCAGAACGATTATTGTCAAAGCTCATACCATCTTGATTATAAGGAATGCCAACTGGTAACTGTTCAAGTTTTTTTGCATTATTAGTAGCCGGTGTAAACTTTACAGCAAAACTACGAATGCTAAAATGACTTATATCAAAATTTAATTTTCCATTGGCAAAATCGGCAGTTCCTATTTTTTGTTCCTGACCGTTAAGCTCGTAAGCATCTATAATTTTACCCGGAAAAGTAATGTCAATCCCTTTTGCATCTTTACCAAATAACTCATTTACACGGATAATATAATAATCACCATTTTCCATTTTCTTAAAAGCCATCATTCCTACTTGTGGAGAATTGATGTTTACAAGCGAAATGCTTTTGCCCAATACACCTTCGTGTTTTGGTGCCTCGAAAGCCAATAAAGGCTGGTTTACAAATTTAGCTTGCCAAGGAGTAAGTCCTTCAATCCAATCGCCTTTATGACTGTACATAGAGTATTTAAAATCATGTATGCCCCAATCCTGCGAGTCTTGTTCTTTATGACCTTTTAAGGTTTTGGTTTCGGGTGTAAATAATAAGGTTAAGCGAAGTGTGTTGTTATCTGGTTTGTCGGATCCAAATTTACAATCTTCGAGTATCGAAACCCCATAATTGCCTGATTTATCTGTTAAGTCGAACCATTCTTTAGATGGTACTTCAAATTTTTTCTCATCATTATTATTCCGTTGAATAGCTCCAACGCCCATGTTGTATGTAGCCATTTCATTGTCGGTTGTGAGAGGGAAAGACGCTTTTAAGCTAACTCCTGTCGATTGCCAGTCAATGTTATTGGCAATTTCTACTCGCTTGCCGGTTTCGCCAGTCGAAAGGCTAATTATTTGGCTAATGTAGGAATTCATACCTTTGCGTTTTACTTCAATTGCTATGCGAACGGGACCATGTTCAATAATTTT
>CAIWIS010000565.1 GCA_903912795.1 uncultured Bacteroidales bacterium | reverse complement strand
TTCAAATCGCTACTAAAAAGCAAGCGAAATTCGGCAATTACACTGGTTTGATGACTGATAATGGTTAAATCGGGATTGGTGCTGCGGGCATCTTTCGACGTTTCGGTTCCGGCAAAACCTCCTAATACGTTTACACCGCCTTTTATCACCAATTGTGTTTCCACACTTTGGATAATATATGTTCCCTGAGCTACCCAAATTTCGTCGCCAATAGCTGCTGCAGCCAGTGCGGGTTGAATACTAGTATACGCATTTGCCCACGATAAACCTGTGGAACCATTGCCCGAAGGGCTAACATAATATACCGTTGCGTTTACAAAACCTGCAAACGAGAGTAATAGAAAAAATAGTTTAATTCGATTCATAATATTTTAATTTATTGATTTTAAAATTTTTATATTTTTCAGATAATAAGTCTTACTCCCCGCCATTTATCCCGATTCTTTTATCGGGAGGGGTTGGGGGCTTATATTACATTAACGCTGCAAATATACAACGACATAAAATGGAACGCTGTCCTTATTTGTCCAAATTAGTGTATAGTATTGTTCGTATTACAATATTTTACCATTCAGGGTTTTGTTTCAATGCCCTGCTCTTTAATAATTCAGACTCGGCAATGGGGTACAAATACATTTTTGTGCTGAACTGACGTTCGTGCACAATTTGCTGTGTGTCGTACACAAAAGTTCCATCCGGCTGTTTGGTAATTTTCGCAGCTCTTATTTTGAGTAAATTATCTCTTTTGGCTGGGTCGTCAAATAATTTCCAGCGGCGTAAATCAAAAAAACGATGTTCTTCGAAAGCCAATTCGATGCGGCGTTCGTTTTGAATAACTTCCCGCATTTGTTCTTTCGTTAAACCGGCCTGAATATCCGACGGACGGAAACCAGCACGAACACGCAAAGCTTTCATTGCTGCATATACTTCGGCATCTGGCCCATAAGCTTCGTTGCGGGCTTCGGCATAATTCAGATACATTTCGGCAAAACGAATGAGTATCCAGGTGCGGGTAACATTCACCGAACGACCATCCCAAACAGCATAAGGCAAAAGGAATTTCTTCAGGTAATACCCTGTTTGCGTAGCTGTAGGATAAGCTCCGGTTGCATCTTTGCCACCTTCGAATGTTTCGAGCACGCCGTTTTTGTCGTTTATGCCAAACGAAACTCCATTGGCAAGTACGGTCATTGCCAGGCGCGGGTCGCGACCATCAAACGGTTTGTTCGGGTTGTAGCCCGAAGTGGGGTCGGTAATCGACTTTCCATTGCTCATTGGGAATGCTTCCACCAGATTCTGCGTAGGATTGGTCATACCTTTTGCTCCAAATGAAATGGGTGCATTTTGTTCTTCCACTGTTGAATTACTGGAATATTGTGTACAAAAAACAATTTCGGAATGGTATTGTGGCAACACCGAATTGGTGGTAAATAAATCGGTCATATTTACGGTAGACGTGAAGCGATTCAGTCCGTATACTTTATCACCTATGCCAGTTTTGGCAATGGTCAGGTCTAATACTTCTTTAGCCGCTGCCGAAGCTTTTTTCCAACGCTCCACATCGTTCGACGGATTAAAAAGTGGACTTGCCCAGTATAAAAGTACTCTTGCTTTCAAAGCTTTGGCAGCGCCCGAAGTTGCGCGACCGATTTCTTTGGCTTCGTTGTAACCAACCAAAACAGGCTCTACGCCATATTTGCGGGGCAAGCGGGCATCGGCTGAATCGCAATCGGCTATGATAAATTTGAAACACGAATCGGCACTCGCTCTTGGCAGTACAGCGGCTTCATCGGCGGTAAGTGGTTTGTCGGTAAGCGGAACTCCACCGTATCTTTTGAGTAATTCAAAATAAAAATAAGCTCTCAGAAAACGGGCTTCGCCTTTCATGCGTTCGCGGGTGCGAAGAATGGTTTCGTCGGTTCCCAACTCATTCGACGAACGAAGCAAAGGTACATCGTCTATTTTTTGTAAAAATGTATTTGCTTTGCGAATGCCTTCGTAATTTTTATCCCACACATTATCAATTACATTAAATGGTCCCCAACTGCCATTATTAAAGCCGTGGATTGCACTTAGCGGGTCGGGACAAACAGCTTCGTCGGAAGCAGCGGCCAGCATGGCTCCCGAAATGCGGTTGTAGCCGTTTGGTAAATTGTTGTAGGCATTATTCAAAAATCCAAACGCCCGCACATTGTTTTTCCAGATACCATCTTCGCTTAATGTGCCATCGAGCTGAGGTTCCAACATGCTATTGCACGAAAGCAACGAACCCAACATCACAAAAACAAGTATTTTATTGATTAATCTCATGATTTTTTTACTTTTTAAATAGTTACAACTTAACGGTTAATCCCAACATCACTGTTTTCATAGAAGGATATTGTGACAGTCCGGCGCTCGGAGCTTCCAAATCGCGTCCTTCGCGGCTATCTACTGTGGAGAAGAGATTGTTTGCTTTTGCATAAAAACGAATACCGGAAAGGGATATTTTTTTAACCAAATTTACTGGTAATGAATAACCTAATTCTATGCTCGTCAAGCGGAACAAGCTGCCTTTTTGCAGCCAATAATTCGACGTTTGCAGGTTGTGGTCGCTGGCAAAACTCAGGCGCGGATAAGCTGCAGCAGCTCCGCTTTGAGCACTTGTCCAACGATTGGTATACGCATAAACCGACAATTGATCGGGGCGGATATGCACATCGAACATTTCCGAACCTTCGGTCTGAAAGAAGAAATCAAAGCCTTTGATTTCGAAACCTCCATTAATGCCGTAAATAAAATTCGGAAACAAATCGCCAATCACTTTTTTATCGGCGTCGTTAATAATGCCATCCTCGTTTTGGTCAATGTATTTAATATCACCCGGTTTCAAAGTGCCGAATGATGAAATTACGTTATGGTCATCAATCGCTTGCTGGTCGTTGTAAATGCCATCGGCCTCGTAGCCAAACAGCGCATTCACCGAATTTCCTTTGCGGTAACGATAGGTTTCGTTGTCGGGGTAGGCAATTTCTTTTAAATCCACAATGGTGTTTTTGGCATACATCATATTA
>CAIWIS010000564.1 GCA_903912795.1 uncultured Bacteroidales bacterium | reverse complement strand
CATTGACGGTGGGTGGTATGATTTGGTATTTTAGACGGAAAAAGTGGTTTTAATTTTTTTGAATTTTACTCCCAATTTCGATAAAATTTCAAATTGAATACTTATGCCTATTGTATCCCAAGCTTTACCTTCAAAATTATGTGCCTGAATAAGTTGAATGTTGGTTTCAATGCCATTTATTTGAATTTTTTTGGTGCAAATGCTTTGTTGGCTTTGATGTAAATCTTGGTACCAAACTTCAGGAATTATTGGAAGCAATATCTTCTCGTAGCATTCAATAAGCGAATTATGTGTTATCCAATACATGGAAGTGGGTGTGAAATATATAATTGCATTTGATTTGCCCGTATGCATCCAACCTTTGGTATGTGGGTATTTGCTGAAAACTTCGATGTATAAATCACCATAATCTTTATCCCTAAATTTTTCGGAAATTTTAAATGTTGTACCTCGTATTGTTAGTAATAAATCAATATCCTGTCGCTGCATAAGCATATCCGAGTCTGTGTCGGAGTTAAAACGTACAATATCAGTAGCTTTTAGTACTTCACGATAAATCCAATCAGCTTTTTCGGCTTGATCTCGTTCGTGTTGTAAACTTTTTTGAAACTGATGGATCATGGATATGACGGGTTTGAGGTTTTAAGGGTTTGATTTAAAATTTGATTTTATATATGCATGCTGTATGTTTATTTAATGATAATTCCAACTGCTTTTCGGACGAAAGACAAGTTTCAATATTTTGACTATCAGTTGATAATAAATCAGAAATTGTGAAAGAGCTATCGTTCTTTATTGATAAAAATGTAAACACTTCGGTTGGAATATTTAGTTTTATGCTGACAGCTTGAATGTCGAAATTCAGAACAATGAGCAATAATTCTTGCTCGAACTTACGGAAATAAGCAAACTGACGGTGCGTGTTAAAATGTTCATTAAAATAATTTGCATATTCTAAATCGTATAATTCGCCGTGGGTAATTGCTTTTTCGGTTATAGTTATATTCAATAATTTTTTATAAAAATCACGTGTAAGTTTTTGTTCATCAGAGAGTTTGCTGACACCAAATTTACCATTGTTAAACCAATTTTGCATGCTTTCCACTCCCCAGTAGTCAAATATTGACGTTCGGCCATCTTTTCCACTAAAACCTTCGTGGTCCATGCCTTTTTCACCTAGCTCTTGTCCGGCATAAATCATAATTGGAGCTTTATTGAGTGTAGCTGCAGCCACCATAGCCGGAAAGGCAAGCAGGGCATTTCCACAGAAAAAATCCGATGCAATTCGCTGTTCGTCATGGTTTTCCAGAAAATTTAGCATTTTATTTTCGATGCCATTTATGGCTTGCCAGCAATGCGTTATATCGCTAGCAGCATGATTTTCGGTGATAATTGAGCGCAGTTTATCATACAATCCAACTTTATCGTACAAATAATCGAATTTACCATTAAAAATGTAATTACTATATTCGGACGGATTATATACTTCGGCAATAAAAAGCAATTCAGCAAAATCAGCTTTTAAACGCGGAATTACCCAACCCCAAAACTCTACAGGCACCATTTCGGCCATATCGCACCGAAAGCCGTCAACCTTTTTCGAAGCCCAAAAATGAAGTATTTCATACATTTTAAACCAGGTATCAGGAATTGGATTAAATTGTTTTTGACCACCCTCGGTGTAATTTATGCCATAATTCAGTTTTACGGTTTCGTACCAGTCATTTTTGCTAGGCGAAGCAGTAAATTGGTCATTACCAGTTGCTTTTGCTGGAAATTCAATAAAATCACCAATTTCGAAATGTGGATTAAATGCTTGATTTGTACAATAATAAAAATTGTTGAGTGGCGAAAATGCCCAGCTTTGATTATCGTTTTCGCCTAAATCTGTAATTCCTTCGGGCTTTGAATCAGAATAATACTGACGAGCTACATGGTTCGGAATAAAGTCGATAATAACTTTTAAACCAGCTTTGTGTGTGCGGTTTACTAAGTTTTCGAACTCTTTCATTCGGTTCGGAATGCTCACGGCCAAATCGGGGTCAACATCGTAGTAATCTTTTACCGCATAAGGTGAGCCTGCTTTACCCTTAACAACGGTCGAATGATCTTGTTTTATACCATAAGATGTGTAATCAGTTTGTGTAGCGTGCTCTATAATACCTGTATACCAAACGTGGCTTATGCCTAAGTTTTTAATTTCGATGAGTGCTTTGGTAGTAAAATCATTCATTTTGCCACATCCATTCTCCGTTATTGAACCATTGTGGAGGCGGCTGTTATTTGTGTTCCCAAAATGGCGAACTAATACCTGATATATACTAAATTTTGCCATATTTATTTTGCTAAATCTTGAAGAGAGTTTTCTCTTAATTCAATTACTTTAAATGATAAGTCGGTTGCTTTTAATGCCTTGTATTTTATATTACTGCTGCCTTTGATGCCTATTTGTAAATTGTCGATCCAAATAGTAGCACCAGATGGAATTAGGAATCCGAAATTGTTTCCAGATCCATAAATTTCCATTTCGCTTTGATAAACATAGGTGTTGTTGATAAAATAATAAATAATATTATTGATTTTGAATACCTTTAATTTGTTTTTTCCAGTTTTATTAATCTCATATTTAGTAAGTTGTGTATAATAACTATACCAAGAGCTATTTCCGGGAAACATTTTTTGTTCGCGGTTGATTTTAAAATATTCAGTGGTATCAGTTCCCTGCGTTTTGTTCGCAAAAACCAAACCATATTGATCTGATGTAGATTTTGGCTGACAATCAATTTCCATTTCAAACGAAAAATTGTTCTTAATATCTACTGTAGGATTTTGAACCGAAAGTAGTATGGCATACGAAGATGTGTAATTTGAAATAAACTTAAGTTGCTTATTTTCAGTTGTGATGCTGTAGTTTGAATTAGTAGCTAAATCCCAACCTGTATCTTGTTTGTTGTTTGT
>CAIWIS010000563.1 GCA_903912795.1 uncultured Bacteroidales bacterium | reverse complement strand
ATGAGGAAATTTGAAATGATTAAATTTTTATTTTTTGTAGTTATCGTTTAATTCACAGCATGTACGTCGAATGACGAATGCCGCGTAGAAAAAACAGTTAGCTTAAAAAAGAATATTAATAAAAAATCTAATCCAACTGACTCCCCTTTAAACATTGATAGCTTATGGGTTAATGGACTATCTAAAGATTCATTTTTGTATAAAAATTCAAAATCAATAAGTTCAATTAGTGTTCCGCTAAATATTTCAAAAGTTCAATCTGATTTTGTAATACAGTTCAACACAAAGAAAGACACTTTATCAGTTTTTTATACGAACAATGATGCTTATTTTATTTCATTTCCATGTGGATGTATTGTAACTCACACCATCGACGAAGTAATTTCGACACATCATTTTATCGATTCAATCCGTATTGTACAACGCGACGTAATAAATGTAAATGCAGAACATATTAAGATTTTTCATAATTAGTTTGTTCTGTCTTTTGGGCATTAATACAGCAAATGCTCAAGTAAAAAAGAACAAAACCGATTCGATTATAAAAGCCAACTACAGAGGACTTAGAATTGATCTTGACTTGGCTTCGATAGCTTCGAATGTTATAAATAATGGTGAAAAATACGGTTACGAAGCTGGTATTTATGTTGACATGAAACATAAATATTTTCCGGCTCTCGAAATTGGATATGGTGGAGCCGATAAAACATCAACTTCGGGCGTCAACTATTCAACGAATGGCATGTACACGCGTTTAGGAGTTGATTTTAATTTAATAAAACCAAAAAAGGATAAAGCACCAATCAATAATATTTTCTTTGCTGGTGCACGACTTGCATTTAGTCCTTTTAAATATGTATATTCAAATTTGTCCATACAAGATAATTATTGGAATCAAACTATTACTCATACCTCTAAAAATGAACGGACTACTTCAGTTTGGTTCGAAATAGTGGCAGGAATGCGTGTGGAAATAACTCGGAATATCTATATGGGTTGGACAGTTCGCAACAAAAAACTTTTAGGTGAAGATGTTATTGGCCAACTATCGCCTTGGTATATTCCCGGATTTGGAGTAAAAGGCGAAGGTAGCAGCTGGGGAATGAATTACTCTGTAGGGTATCGGTTTTAAGTGAAACCTAACTTTAAAAACATTATAAACCTTACAAACTTTATAAACTAAAACAACAAACAACCAAATAACAACAATTTTTTATGAATTCAATTGAAGTATTAAATCGTGCAGCCGACAATATCCGCATCCTTGCGGCATCGGCTGTCGAAAAAGCTAAGTCTGGTCATCCAGGTGGTGCCATGGGTGGTGCTGATTTTATCAATGTGCTGTATTCTGAGTTTTTGGAATACGATCCAAAAAACCCAAAATGGGAAGGACGCGACCGCATGTTCCTTGATCCGGGACACATGTCGCCTATGTTGTATTCTGTATTAGCTTGTAGTGGCAAATACACCATGGACGAATTAGCTCAATTCCGTCAGTGGGATAGCCCAACTCCAGGTCACCCCGAAGTAGACATTATGCGTGGTGTTGAAAACACTTCTGGTCCACTCGGACAAGGTCATACTTTTGCTGTAGGAGCTGCTATTGCTGCTAAATTCTTAAAAGCACGTTTTGGTGAAGTAATGAGTCAAACTATTTACGCTTATATTTCGGATGGTGGTGTACAGGAAGAAATTTCGCAAGGTGCTGGTCGTTTGGCTGGTCACTTGGGATTGAATAACCTCGTTATGTTCTACGATTCGAACGATATTCAGTTATCGACTGAAACAAAAGATGTTACCAGCGAAGATGTAGCTCAAAAATATGCTGCTTGGGGTTGGAAAATTATTGAAATAAACGGGAACGATGCCGTACAAATTCGTGCTGCTTTGACCGAAGCTAAAGCCGAAACTGCAAAACCAACTCTTATTATTGGTAAAACCATAATGGGTAAAGGTGCTCGCAAAGCCGATGGTTCAAGTTTCGAAAACCAATGTGCAACTCACGGTATGCCGTTGAGCGAATGTGGTGCTTCGTATGCTGAATCAATTAAAGTATTGGGTGGAGATCCTGAAAATGCATTTGTGCTTTTCGAAGAAACAAAAGCGCTTTATGCAAAACGTGCTGCTGAATTGGAAATAATTGTAGCTGCTAAATATACTGCTAAAGCTGAATGGGCAAAAGCAAATCCTGAATTGGCAACTAAACTAGAAATTTTCTTCTCTGGCAAAGCTCCTCAGGTAAATTGGGATGCTGTAGTTCAAAAACCTGGTCAAGCTACACGTGCTGCTTCGGCAACTGTGTTGGCTGAATTGGCAAAACAAGTTGAAAACATGGTGGTTTCGAGTGCCGACTTGTCGAACTCAGATAAAACCGACGGTTTCCTTAAAAACACAAAAGCATTTACAAAAGACGATTTCTCGGGCGCCTTCCTTCAGGCTGGTGTAGCTGAGTTAACAATGGCTTGCGTTTGTATTGGTATGAGTTTGCACGGTGGAGTAATTCCTGCTTGTGCTACTTTCTTTGTGTTCTCGGATTATATGAAACCTGCTGTTCGTATGGCAGCGTTAATGGAAGTTCCAGTGAAATTTATCTGGACACACGATGCATTCCGCGTTGGTGAAGATGGACCAACACACGAACCAGTGGAGCAAGAAGCTCAGATTCGTTTGATGGAAAAATTGAAAAACCACAAAGGACAAAATTCAATGTTAGTACTTCGCCCTGCTGATGTGGAAGAATGTACTGTAAGCTGGCGTATGGCAATGGAAAACACACATACACCAACTGGATTAATCCTTTCTCGCCAAAATATTGCTGATCTTCCTTCGGCTAATGGTCGTAAAGTAGAAGCAATTCAAGCTGAAAAAGGTGGATATATTGTAGAATGCGATGGTAACCCAGATGTTATTTTAGTAGCCTCGGGTTCTGAAGTTTCTACTTTGAACGAGGGAGCAGCATTGCTTCGTGCCGATGGTGTAAAAATCCGTTTGGTATCAGTTCCTTCCGAAGGATTATTCCGAAGTCAATCAGCAGAATATCAAGAAAGTGTTTTACCTAAAAATGCTAAGATTTTTGGTCTTACTGCTGGACTTCCGGTGAACTTGCTAGGTTTAGTTGGTGCTAACGGTAAAATCTGGGGATTGGAATCGTTCGGTTTCTCTGCACCATTCAAAGTATTGGACGAAAAACTT
>CAIWIS010000562.1 GCA_903912795.1 uncultured Bacteroidales bacterium | reverse complement strand
TAATATTATTCGAAAAAATATATTTCACATGAAAAAAATAATCTTGCTCTGCACCCTACTGCCTCTTGCTGTTTTTGCACGAGAAAGTAATATGGTGAGTGTACAGAACCCGTTGGAAGTAGTACAAACTATTGGCGATAAATTGGTACGCGAAACACCGTTTAAGTATAGATTAGAACTTGCCGGAAACGAAAAATCGTTCGACAAAATGAAATTTGTTAATTTCGGTCGAACATTTACCACCGAAAAACCAGCTGTTGCGTATGCATATACCTTGCTCGATTCACCGGACGAAATGGCACTTGATATTAGCATAGAGCACAATGATGCCTGCAAAATATGGCTAAACAACGAATTGGTTTACGAGAAAAAAACGATAAAACCTGTACATTTAGTGTACGAAGAACGCAGCATTGAAATGTCGTACAAAGCCCGTTTAAATTTGAAAAAAGGGCTGAACAAACTGCTTATAAAATCGGCTACCGCGGGCAATAAAGACTGGTGTTTTTACATGCAACCTCCTGCCACAAAAGGCGCTGTACTTTGCGAAAAACTTCAATATCCTGCATTTGCACCCGAAAAAATGGCGGATGTAGATGCTAAAATCGCCACTTTGACAAACTGGTTGGTAATTGGTCCGTTCGAAAATGATATGGACAAAGCGTTTGCGCCTGAAAAGAAAATCGAATTTGGTTTTATGTACAATGGTTTGAATAACAAACCGATAACATGGACAATTCCCAAAGTTGAAATTCTCGGAAATGTTATTGACCCCAAAGAATGGGGCACTACTTACCAGTGGAATTACCACAACGGTGGTGTGGCCTGGGCCATGCAGCAACTTTCCGAAGCTTCGGGTGACCCTAAATATAACCGCTGGGCTACCAACTTTTGCGAATATCACTTGAAGGGAAAGTCGTTTGTGGAATATCAGGTACAAACACTCAACGAAGTGGAATCGGCCAACCATTATTTTATTAAAGTGCCGTTGCTCGACTTTACACTGGCTCCGGCATTGCCGTTTATCTACAAATTACGCAAGGAAAAGGATTTTGCTATGCAAAAAGAATACGCTGCATTTGTTGACGATATGATAAAATATGCGCGCACTGAACAAATCCGCTTTCCGGGTACCAATGTTTATACCCGCACTACTCCTAAAAAATACACAACCTGGGTGGACGATATGTTTATGGGTATTCCGTTTTTGGTTCAGGCTGCACAATACGCCAAAACGAAGGAAGAATGCGAATTATTTATGAACGATGCTGCGCTTATGGTGCTCAATTTCAATAAATTTGTATGGGATAAAGAGGCTAATTTATACATGCACGCCAATTTTTCGGAAGAAAAAAATGTAAAATTACCGCATTGGTCGCGGGCCAATGGTTGGGGAATCTGGGCAACTACCGAAGTGCTTATGAACCTAGACAAAAACAACAAATACTACAAACCTATTCTGGAACATTATCGTCGCCATGTGGAAAGTTTGGTGAAATGGCAGGCTGCAAGCGGTTTTTGGTACAATGTAATCGACCGTACTGATTCGCCTGAGGAAGTTTCGGGAACTGCTATTTTTACGATGGCAATTGCGCGTGGCGTAACGTATGGCTGGCTGGATGCTAAACGATATGAGCCTATTGCCATAAAAGGTTGGAATGCTGTGAAAAGCGAAATTGAACCAAATGGCACAGTTCATAAAATTTGTGTTGGCACTATGTGTTCGGAGGATGTGAATTACTACATTACCCGCCCGTTTTACGAAGACGATACACATGGGCTTTTTGCAGTGCTTTTTGCCGGAATTGATGTATATAAAATGATGTCAAGAAAATTGTAAAATGATGATAAAACATAGTTGCAATTTTATTCTTTTTATAATTTTAAGTGTCGGACAGCTTTCAGCGTTCAATAATCCTGTTAATCCCGGATTTTTACCCGACCCTTCCATTTGCAGGGTGGGCGAAGATTATTATTTGGTAAATAGTTCATTCGAATATTTCCCCGGAGTCCCGATTTTTCACAGTAAAGATTTGATTAACTGGGAGCAAATTGGCAATGTGCTTGACAGACCTTCGCAATTACCACTTAAAAATGCAGCTCCATCCGACGGCATTTATGCACCTACGCTACGATATCACGATGGTATTTTTTATATGGTAGTTACCAATGTGAATACAGTAATTGGAAAATCAAATTTTTACGTAACAGCCACAAATCCAGCTGGTCCGTGGTCGGACCCTGTTAATGTCGACCAAAGTGGAATCGACCCTTCGTTGTTTTGGGATGAGGATGGAAAAGTGTATTTTTTGAGTAATCGTGGCCTGACTTTTAATACCGAGCGTGGAATTTACCAATCGGAAATAGATATTAAAACAGGAAAACGTCTTACAGAGCCAAAATTAATATGGAAAGGTACAGGCGGAAACTACCCCGAAGGGCCACATACTTACAAAAAAGACGGTTTTTATTATCTTTTGATTGCCGAAGGCGGAACTATGTACGGACACATGGTAACCATTTCCCGCAGTAAAAATATTTGGGGACCGTACGAATCGTGTCCGCACAATCCCGTTTTGTCCAACCGCTACGCTTACGAAAAACTTTACGGCACAGGGCATGCAGATTTGGTTCAGGCACATGATAGTTCGTGGTGGATGGTGCATTTGGCATTTCGTTTACCACAAATATTAGGTCGTGAAACATGCCTCGCACCTGTTGAATGGAACGCGCAAGGTTGGCCGGTGGTGAATAAAACAGGAATAAATTCGCTGGTGAATAATGCCAAAACACTCAGTTTAAAACCATTTCCGGCAAAACCAGTTCGCGAAGATTTCAACAGCAATAAAGTGGGATTTGAATGGATATGGTTGCGCAATCCGGACATGAAGTTTTATCGTTTTTCAAACGGATTTTTGAATCTCACGGGCAGTAAATACAGTATTTATGATGTTGAATCGCCCACTTTTATTGGTCGCCGCCAGACTCATTTTGATTTCAGCGCTACCACAAACATCGATTTTAATCCAGAAAAAGAGAATGAACAAGTTGGCATGTTGATTGAAATGAGCAACCGTTTCCATTACCAGTTTGTTATAACTAAAAAAGGGAATAAACGCCTGTTAAAAGTTGTATACACGTTGGGCGACCTCATAAATACAGCCGGAGTTGTCGTGTTAAAGACGGGTGATGTGAAATTGAAAATAAAAGGCGATACTAAAAATTACACATTTCAATATTCACAAAACGACGAGCCATTTCAAACTGTTGGTACACTCAATACCCGTTTTTTAAGTGCGGAAGTGAGCGGTGGTTACAATGGAGTTGTGCTGGGGCTTTACGCTTCAGGAAATGGTTCCGAATCGACTACTACAGCAGCATACGATTGGTTTGATTATGAATTCGCAAACAAATAATACGATGAAGAAGATTTTATTTATAGTTCCTTTGGCTTTATTCTCTGTATTTTCAAATGCAGCTATCAGACTTAACGCTCTTTTCAGCGATAATATGGTATTGCAGCGAAATATGGAGGTTCCGGTGTGGGGTTGGGCTGATGAAGGCGAAAAAGTAACCGTTGAATTTGCCGGACAAACCGTTTCTAACACTACGCAAAACGGAAAATGGATGATAAAGCTAAAGCCATTAAAGGAAAACAATCAGGGACAGGAAATGAAAGTTTCGGGGAAAAACTCCCTTGTAATTAAAAATATTCTGGTGGGCGAAGTCTGGATTTGCAGTGGTCAGAGCAATATGGAGTGGGCATTGTCGCGCTCCACAGGTGGCGAGGAAGCCAGTGCAGCCAGCACAAACAACCAGTTGCGCATTTTCAATGTGCCTCACAATGTACAAATGCAACCTGTGGATAATGTGAATGCCAAATGGGTATTGTCTGAACCCAAAAACACGAAAATGATTTCGGCCGTGGGATATTGGTTTCTGAGCAAGCTGCAAAAAGAACTGAATGTGCCGGTAGGTTTTATCAATGTGGCCTTTGGCGGAACGGTCATCGAGTCGTGGATGAGTCAAGAAGCACTGAATGCTATGCCGTTGAAGGATAAATACATGGATTTGGCAACTATGAAAGCCGAATACGATAAAAAGGATTTAGAATTAAAACCAATACGCGATGCGTGGCAACGGTCAGTCGATTCGTGTAAACTAAACAATGTACCTGCACCACCACGGCCATCGGTTTTACCGAGCGAATTCAAAGGTGCAACCACTATTTACAACGGCGAAATTTGTCCGCTTGTGCCTTTTGCCGTAAAAGGAATTGCGTGGTATCAGGGCGAATCGAATGCTTACATAGACCGTGCTGAAACGTATTATGACTTGTTACCTGCCATGATAAAATTGTGGCGCAACGACTGGCAGCGCAGTGATTTGCCATTTATCATTTTTCAAATCACACCCAACAAAAAGCCACAAACAGACCCGAACGAAAAAAGCGGAATTGCCATAGTACAGGAAGCACAGTTGAAAGCCTCTCTGACCATTCCGAATACGGCTTTGGTGATTACGATGGATGTGGCTGAAAGCGATGTGCATTACAAAAACAAACAACCAATTGGCGAAAGGGCCATGAAAGCGGCTTTGATTCTGGCTTATGGCAAAAAAATAGAATACTGCGGACCAATTTTTAAATCGATGAAGTTGGACGGAAATAAGGCGATACTCGAATTCAGTCATGCCGACAAAGGTTTGATGCAAAAAGGCGATACGCTTAAAGGGTTTGTTGTGGCAGGAAGCGATAAGAAATTCTATTTTGCTGAAGCAAATATTGTTGGAAATAAAGTAGTTGTGTGGAGCAAAGATGTGTTGCAACCTGTGGCGGTGCGGTATGGTTGGGCTGACTTTCCGGCTGTGAATTTATTTAATAAAGATGAAATTCCGGCTTCGCCGTTCAGAACTGATAATTGGAAATAAGATGACCCCAGGTCCGTCAGCTGACGGAGATGTAAAATAGTTTTGTATCTTAAAAAAGTAATCTTATAATCTAACGAATGTTGATCAATAAATACATATTTCTTTTAGTGCTTATCTATTCGAGTATTTCGCTAAAATCTACGAATTACTATGTTTCGTCAGGTACGGGAAACGATGCTTATATCGGCAAATCGACTGCTACAGCGTGGAAAACCTTTACCAAAGTAAACAGCATGATGAGTACTTTTGTGGCTGGTGATTCTGTTCTTTTTAAACGCGGCGATGTTTTTACCGAACAATTAAATATTACAAAATCGGGCACGTCAGGAAACCGGATTGTTTTTGCAGCTTACAGCACAGGTGCTAATCCAATACTCAATACAGCGGTGACACTGAGCGGCTGGACTGTAACTTCAAATCCAAATATCTGGGTGGCAAACTATACAGGAACACTATCGGAAGTCCGTTTTGTTACGATAAATGATAAAATTCAGCAAATTTGTCGCTTTCCGGATGCATCGGCTGTCAACGATGGTTTTTTGTATAATGATGAATGCTGGGACAATAATAAATTCAGGGATGCCTCGCTTCCGGTCAGCAATCAGGATTGGACCAGCGCAATTGCCGTTATGTACACCAAACCATATCGTATTGAAGGAGTGAAGATTATAAAACATCAGTTGGACACTATTTTTACGAATCCTACAACTGCTCCTATTCATGTTGGTTATAGCCATATTATCCAAAATCATCCTGCTACGCTCACCACACAGGGCGAATGGTATTTTGACAAAGCAGCTAAAAAAATGTATTTGTTCAGCACGTCCAATCCTTCTTCGTTCAAAGTGCAGGCAAGTGCAACCAAATACGGCATGTTGCTCAGTTCGGGAATTACTGGCATCAGTATTAAAAACTTTAGCTTTCAGAATGCCGACAGTATTGCGGTGTCCATTACTTCCGGAAATTATATCAGTGTCGATAATTGTACTTTTAGCAATACTTTGTATGGCGTTTGGCTGGCAGGCAGTTCGAATATCAGCGTTACAAACAGCCGGTTTACAGACATTTACAATATCTCCGTTGGGTCAACTTATTCTAGTTTGTACCTGACAGTTTCGAACAATTTTATCCGACGAAATTTTCTGAATCCCGGAATGAGCGACGTTAACAATAACGCTTACAAAGCAGCTATTAATCTTTATTGTACCAGCGCGGTTATTTCGTACAACGATATCGACAGTTGCGGTTATATTGGTGTGTATTTCAATGGATGGGGAAATGTGATTTCACACAATAAAATCGGCAATTTCAATATGCGTATGTTCGATGGTGGCGGTATTTACAGCTTCGGAACATGGTCGTTTGTACCTTCGCTGGGCATAAATAAATACGGAAATAATCTGATTGAATACAATTACATTCACGACGGTATTGGTTATTTGCTTGGTACCAACGAAGGCGATTCGTATAACCGCAGACCGGGAATTTATAACGACCAATTAACTGAATATAATACAGTTAGAAGAAATGTGCTTTATAATACGCATGGCATTTTGCTGGCTTCGAACCATCATCACACGGTTACCGAAAACACTATTTACAACAGCGATGCATTTAACTCGGCTCACCCTGACAGGCTGACCATTTCGATGGAAGCCACTTCAGCGTATCAAACCATTACAAAAAATACCTTTTATAATTCGACTTTTAAAATTACGTTTAATCCCTACAATGGATTCAGTGTAGGGCGTGCAAAGGACACTATTCCGCCTATGACCAATCAGGGACATCGGGTAACACAGAATATTTTTTATTCCTCGCGCAATACGCGTCAGTTGCCTATGAGTTTTACTTACGGTTTTAAAAACTACAAACAACTGTTTGGTGTTTGCGACAGCAACTATTATTTACAACCTTTTGCGTTGGATACAATGGTGGCTTCGATGGTGGATAGCGGCTACACCAAAACGCGCCGGTTGGTTTATGGCGTAAATGAATGGAAAAAGACGTTCGAACCCAATTCTGTTTTCCGGTTTGCAGAATATCCTGCTACATATACTTCTCCGCAGGCTAATCTTTTTGCTTCGAATTCCAACTTTACAACCGGCACTTCGGGTTGGTTCTACGATTCGGAAAATGTAACAAGTCCCGGCGGCTGGACGACTACAGGCGGATTGGATGGCGGTTGTGCGCTGCTCGATTTGACAACTGCCAATGCTTCACCAACTTCACTTTCGAGTGTTCGATTTTATAGAATGATAGGAACTGTGAATGAAGGAGATGTGTATTTGCTCAACTTTTCGGCCATATCGAATTCGAATACGGCCAAACTGAATATCAATTTTACAAATACAACCGGAACAAGTCCAAAAACCTACAAATTGAGTACAACACGAAGGGAATATTCCATCCCAATTACTTTTAATGATAATGGTGGAGGCAGCGGTCAATACCTTTATTTCACGCTTCACGACAAAGGAGCAAGGGTTTGGCTGGATAATATCAGCATTCAGAAAGTGACTGTCAATCAGACTGCTGCTTCTTCAGTAGTTCGTTTTGAAGTGAATGAAACCGATGTAGCAAAACAGGTAAATTTAGGTTCGCTGTCTTATAAAGATGTTTTTGGAAATG
>CAIWIS010000561.1 GCA_903912795.1 uncultured Bacteroidales bacterium | reverse complement strand
CTTCCCTCAAATGAAACCCGAAAAAGTGGTTAAAAAAGAGGGACCCGAAAAATTTATTGAATTGGGCATTCCTGCCGAATGGGCTGATGTAATAATGAAAACGGGCATTCAAACAGTTGATGCACTCAAAGGGCTGAATCCTAATAAATTTCATCAAGATATTTGTGGGTATAACAAAAAAAATAAACTGGAGTTGAAAAACCCTACGAAGGAAGAAGTGGAAAAATGGGTTGAAAGTTCTGCCCCCAACCCCTAAAGGGGAGTAAGAAAGGGTATTCAAAGTGATTTGTATTTTTTAGAAAAGTAAAGAATTAAATAGACGAAAGTAATTTTTGTTCCCCTTTAGGGGTTAGGGGCAGTTATAATATAATGAACGAAAAAAGTAAAATAGCGGTTTTAGGTGGTGGTAGTTGGGCAACAGCTATTGCCAAAATTGCATTGGTTAACTCCAAGGAGATTAATTGGTATATGCGTAGGCAGGATCAAATTGATGAATTTATTCGTTTGAGCAAAAATCCGTCGTACCTTACTGGCGTTAAATTCGATACCGACCGCATTAAATTCACAAGTAACATAAATCATGTGGTTTTGACTTCGGATATTCTTATTTTGGCTACTCCTTCGCCTTTCTTGAAACAGCATCTCAAAAAACTAAAGCGAAAATTAGATAAAAAAATTATTGTTTCGGCTATCAAAGGTATTGTTCCTGACGAAAATATGATTGTTTCGGATTATTTTGAGGAGCATTACAATGTGCATAAAGACAATATGATGGTGCTGGCCGGACCTTGTCATGCCGAAGAGGTAGCGCTCGAACGACTTTCGTATCTTACCATAGGATGTTCCGACCGCGATAAAGCGCGCATGTTAGCACAACGATTTAATACCAGCTTTGTACGTACATCTATTAGCGACGATATTTTAGGTATAGAATATTCGTCGGTAATGAAAAATATTTATTCCATAGCAGCAGGTATTTGTCATGGTTTAAAGTATGGCGATAATTTTCAAGCAGTATTGATTTCGAATGCTATTCAGGAAATTAGCCGATTCTGCAATGCCGTTAATCCCATGCATCGCGACACCAATGAGCCTGCCTATTTAGGCGATTTATTGGTAACTGCTTATTCCAATTTCAGTCGCAACCGCTTGTTTGGAACCATGATTGGTAAAGGATATTCGGTTAAAACGGCTCAAATGGAAATGGAAATGATAGCCGAAGGTTATTATGCCGCCAAATGTATTCACGAGATAAACGAAAAATACCAAATTGATATGCCGATTGTAGATGCAGTGTACGAAATTCTCTATAATCGATCATCGCCCATACTCGAAATACGCAAATTAACAGAGAAATTGAAATAATGCCCACCAAAATTTTACTTGGAATGAGTGGCGGCACCGATAGCTCGGTTGCTGCCATTCTTTTGCAGGAGCAAGGCTACGAGGTGGTTGGTATCACTTTTCGGTTTTGGGAAGAAGGAGAGAACCATCATTTGAACGATGCGGTAGCTCTAGCCCATAAGCTTAATATTGAGCATATAACCTACGATGCACGTGCAGTATTTAAAGATAAAATTATAGCTTATTTTGTTGACGAATACCTTGCTGGACGAACGCCTTTTCCGTGTGTGAAATGCAATAATGAACTGAAATGGAAGCTGATTATTGACGAAGCCGACCGCCTTGGTTGCGATAAAGTGGCTATGGGGCATTATGTGCAAATCGAAAACGTGGATGGTAAATATTTTGTGTGCGAGGGTGTTGATCCGGACAAAGACCAATCGTTTTTTCTGTGGGGATTAACACAAGCACAATTGGCACGCATTGTTTTTCCATTGGGTGGTTTCGAAAAAACCGCTGTACGTAAAATGGCTGCCGATAGAGGATTTTTCAAAGTTTCCGAAAAAAAAGACAGCCTAGGAGCTTGTTTTTGTCAGGGCGATTACCGTCCATTTCTCAAATCACTTCTCTCTGAACCCGAAAAATTCATTTACCCGGGCAATTTTATCGATGAAGCAGGCCAACAACTTGGTACACACCAAGGTTTTCCGTTGTATACCGTTGGTCAGCGTCGAGGATTGATTCACTTGAACCGTAAAGTGTTTGTGAAAGAGATTTTGCCCACCACAAACGAAATTGTTTTAGCACCATTAGCGGCTATGTATAAAAACGAATTTATTGTACATAGCTTGAATATTGTTGATGAATTGCTTTTTACCACTGATTTTAATATTAGCTGTAGAATCCGCTACCGCAAACAAAATACTGCATGCAGAGTTATATTTTTGCCCCATAATAAAGCGCGCGTAGAGCTGGCTGAGCCCCTTGAGTCCATTGCGCCAGGTCAATCCGCAGTATTTTATCAGCACGGTCGAATTCTTGGTGGTGGTTTTATTGAATAAATGTACTTTTAGAAATTAAATATAAGTAATAGGAAATAAATAATGTCGCATTTGTAAAAAATAATAATTTCACAAATCAATTGTAACTTCAAGTCCCCTTTAGGGGATATAGGGGCAGTTATAACAT
>CAIWIS010000560.1 GCA_903912795.1 uncultured Bacteroidales bacterium | reverse complement strand
CCCGAATGGGGGCTTAAAGACATGTTCTCTACTGCCGAATTAATAAAACATATCCCTTAATAGGACTCTTAAGCCCCCATTCGGGGGTTTGGGGGTCGAAAAGTAAAAAATTAAAAACATATTATTAATTATTTCGAATTATTTACAAGACATAAATCAACTAATATTTAAAACATGGAAGAAGAAAAGATATCGGGACTTCCCGAAAATGCCTATCGCGAATTAAAAGATGGTGAAGAGTATAAACCACTACTCTCGGCCGACAAAAACTACCCTGAAACAAATTTACGTTCAGTAGGTTGGGGATTATTTATGGCGGTTTTATTTTCGGCAGCTGCTGCTTATCTAGGTCTAAAAATTGGTCAGGTATTCGAAGCAGCTATTCCAATTGCAATTATTGCTGTAGGCTTATCAAGTGCATCGAAACGCAAAGGTGCATTAGGCGAAAACGTTATAATTCAATCTATTGGAGCAAGCTCAGGTGTTGTAGTAGCAGGAGCAATCTTCACCTTACCAGCTTTGTATATTTTGCAAGCGAAGTATCCCAATATTACGGTAAGTTTTATGCAGGTATTCCTAAGTTCATTATTAGGAGGTATTTTAGGTATCTTATTTATGATACCTTTCCGCAAGTATTTTGTTTCGGATATGCATGGCAAATATCCTTTCCCCGAAGCTACCGCTACAACACAAGTATTAGTCTCGGGCGAAAAAGGCGGCGATCAAGCCAAACCTTTAATTATGGCAGGCGTAATTGGTGGTTTATACGATTTTGTTATTGCAACCTTTGGCGCTTGGAGCGAAACATTTACAACCCGAGTTTTACCTTATGGAGAACAGATAGCCGACAAAGCAAAATTGGTTTTTAAAAACAACTTAGGGGCAGCAGTTCTAGGTTTGGGTTATATTATTGGTTTTAAATATTCAGCCATTATTGTTGCGGGTTCGGCATTGGTATGGTTTGTAATTGTACCTTTATTGCCATTACTTGGCGACAATATTATACACATATTAAATCCAAATTTTACGCAAGCACTGAGCGATGTAGCACCAGAAGTTATTTTCAAAGAATTTGCTCGCCATATAGGGATTGGTGGCATTGCCATGGCAGGTGTAATTGGCATAATTCGTTCGTGGAGCATTATAAAAGGGGCAGTTGGCTTAGCTTCGAAAGAATTTAAAAGTAAAGGTCCAGCAACTAACGTACAGGTAAAACGCACTCAACGCGACCTTCCAATGAAAATTATTACTATTGGAGTTGCTATTGCATTAATTTCAACTTTTCTATTTTTCTACTTTGGAGTTGTAAACTTTAACTTAATGCATGCTGTAGTTGGTATAATAGTAGTGGCTGTAATTGCATTTTTATTTACAACTGTAGCGGCTAATGCTATTGCTATTGTAGGTACAAATCCGGTTTCGGGAATGACCTTAATGACGCTTATATTATCGTCGGTAGTAATGGTTGCTGTAGGTTTAAAAGGCGAAGCAGGTATGGTGGCTGCTCTTGTAATTGGAGGGGTGGTTTGTACGGCACTATCTATGGCAGGCGGTTTTATCACCGATTTAAAAATTGGATATTGGATAGGAACAACACCAGCCAAACAACAAACATGGAAGTTCTTAGGAACATTAGTTTCGGCAGCTACAGTAGGTGGAGTTATTATGATTCTAAATAAAACGTATGGTTTTACAGGCGACAATGCTTTAGTAGCACCTCAAGCAAATGCTATGGCTGCTGTTATTGAACCACTTATGTCGGGTGCAGGTGCTCCATGGTTTTTATATGCAATAGGAGCTATTATCTCAATAATACTTGCATTTTTACAAATACCAGCATTAGCATTTGCATTAGGAATGTTTATTCCTATGGAACTTAATGCTCCATTAATGATTGGTGGTTTAATAAGCTGGTATGTATCAACGCGTTCGAAAGACAAAGCCTTAAACACTGCTCGTCATGAAAAAGGAACATTACTTGCATCGGGATTTATTGCAGGTGGTGCTTTGATGGGCGTAGTTAGTGCAGGTTTGCGATTTGGTGGTATTGACTGGATGAATGCGGAGTGGGTTGAGAGCAACGGTGCCCAATGGCTTGGTTTGGTAATGTACGGTGCCATTATTGGTTATTTGATTTGGGATTCCATGCGAGCAAAAAAAGAAATTTAGAACCATAGAATGAGACAAAAAAAAGAACGCAATTGACTTTGCGTTCTTTTTTTTGTCTTATCTTCCGGATTGTACAATATAGTTTCGGAGTTCGTTATTGAAATCATCATTTTCAATTAAATCTTCCAAATTGATATGCATTCGGTAACGCCAACTGTACTTTGAGTTTGAAGGAACATTTATGCGTTCTTCGTGAGGATTTTCCCTGCGGAATTTGTCGGAGATGCTCAATAAATCCTGCAATTGAAAAATAGCCCACATAGCTGGGGAGTAAAGATGTTGCAATAAAATATCCCTACAAATCCACCATTCGCAGAAAAATGGCGCTTCGCCCCAATGCCCAAGTTGCGAGTTATAGAAACGCTGTGTCACACCACGGTCTTCTTCCCACCATCCACGTATGGTACTCATATCGTGAGTCGAAGGCGTAACTACCGAAAGATAAGGTGCATTTGAAGGATGGAAAAACTCAATTTTATCAGATTTTGGTGCACGTTGCACTTCCAAACTCAATATTGAAAGTTCGTTCATAACCGAAGTAACGCAGGATGTCATCATTCCTAAATCTTCGCCACAAATAAGCATATTAGTAGCACGCTTTAAAGCTGGCAGTTTTTCCATACCCGATTTATACCAGTATGCATCCTGACGGCGGAAAAAGTAATCGACATACAATTCGTTCAGTTTGTGTTGTGTGTACTGATCGAGCTCTTTAAATGTACGCAAGGAATGCATCCCAAAACGAGGATAAAACTGCGACCCATTGGTACCTTCAGCTTCGAAAAACAAAACATTAGATATTAAATCGAACAAGCCCCATTTAATGCGTTCGCCAAATTTGCCTTCATTAAAAAGCTTTTCGACCGATGCTTGCGATGTATAAGACGATTTCAAACGAAGCACCCAACCATCTTCTATTTGCAAACAATTTGTTTTCACCCATGCAGCATCTTCGGCAAAGAAATCCCAAAGAATTGCATCGGTAATATACGGTTTACAAAAGCGGTTATAATCGAACCAAATACCTTTATCAGCAAATTCGCTTATATAAATTGGAGTTGAAGGAAACAAATGGCCCATTATTCCTTCCACTTGACTGGTTGGGATTTGCCAAATACGGAAGAATCCAAGAATATGATCGATACGGAATGTGTCGAAATAATTTGACATTTGCGAAAAGCGTTTTTTCCACCAATCATAACCCGTACGCTTTATCATATCCCAATTATAAGTAGGAAGTTCCCAGTTTTGACCTTTTATGGCAAACATATCAGGTGGGGCTCCTGCCTGGCAATGCATGTGGAAAAGTTCAGGAGAAACCCACGTATCCACACTATTGCGATTTACGCCAATTGGAATATCGCCTTTGAGTACAACACCATGTTCGTGAGCATAAGTAGCAGCTTTACTTAGTTGTAAATGAAGGTGGTACTGAATGAAATAATTAACAGCCACATCATCAAAATGACTTTGATCAGGAGCTACAAAAGCATCAATCGCACTTTTATCAAAACGTGCAAACTCCTTCCAATTGCGATAATCAGGTGTTTCGTTTTTATCGCGCAATACACAATAGGCAGCATACGGCACAAGCCAATATTCGTTTTGAGCAAAAAACGCCTTAAATTCTTTGTTTTTCAAGAACTTATCTTTTTGCAACAAATACAATTCGCGAACATATTTCAATTTAAAATTGACCACATCCATAAATGGAATAAGTTCTTCAGCATTAAACTTAGGTTGAAGTACCTTGTATTCGCCACTTAAAACATGTGTTGAAGGCAATTTACCCAAAGAAGGTAAATTTAGAAAAAGTGGATTTAATGCAAATGCCGAAATAGCAGCATAAGGCAACACATCTGCGTCGGTATGTGTACCAATAGTATCGTTAAGTGGCAAGACCTGAATGAGTTTCAAACCCGATTTCTCAGCCCAATCGACCATTAAAAGCAAATCGGAAAAATCGCCAACGCCAAAACTATTTTTTGAACGCAAGCTAAAAACGGGAATTCCTACACCAGTTCCACGCCAGTTTGGCTGCTGCACACGCATAAACCCATCGTGAATACACACAACAGATTTCTTTGCATTTAAAACAGGACTCACCCTATCGGAGCCCGATTCGAAATTGCAGAATTTATTATCCTCGGGATCGTACAAACCATACTTATAATGTAGTTCATGTTGCAATTTCGACAAGTCGAGTTTACATTCCCATTCGCCTGTAGCAGATTTATTCAACAAAACGGGCTTATTAACCGACCAATTTCCAGTTTTATCGCTATCGCCAACAAGACAAACAACCGTGTTATGTGGAATAAACGGTGCATTTACTTTAAAAATATGTGTGAATTTAATATTGTTGTTAGACTCCGAAACTTCATGCTCATCGCGCATCAAAACATTTTTAAAAGGAGCAGTCAAAAAAGTATTTTCGATAGCCGAAGGCGAGTTCCAAGTATCATAACAAAAAACATAATCCGAATGGAGCAAAGAAAGATCACAAGTACGCTCATCGCCCCATTCTTCGAAGTACTGCCCATCGTTTTCATTTAACAAAACGTATTTGTAATTAAACGATTTTACATCCGTCACATCAATATCTCCAAGCCAATCTTCTTTGTACTGAAAGTTGAGCGCCAACGCTTTTGATAAATCGCCATTACCAAGTTGAGGTATATTGCCCGTAACAAGCAATCGTTGTCCCCAAAAAGTAAAATACGCTATTTTAAAATGAATTTTCATATATATCTGAGATTTAACACTATAACGACTATCGTTGTGTATTCGATTTCAAAAGTAATGTTATTTGATAAGATGCGTTTTTAAAACAATCAAAATGTATTGAAAATTCATTTCAAACGTTTGCATTGCATTATAGCAGGCAAAAATCACAGCAGCTACATTTGAATATTTATTCCAATTCAAATCATTATTATTTTTAATAAAAAAAGGCATTACATTTCTGATAAAATTACGTACTTTTGCAAAAAATTACCAACCCGTAAAAACTGCAAATTATGTCAGTAGAATCATCATTCAAAATTTTTTCAGGAACTAATAGCCAATATTTGGCCGAAAAAATGGCAAAAAGCCTTGGATGCTCACTTGGTAAAATGAAAATACAACATTTTTCGGATGGCGAATTTTCGGTTTCGTTTGAGGAATCCATTCGTGGTCAATACATTTACCTTGTTCAATCCACTTTTCCGAATTCAGACAACTTAATGGAGTTATTGCTTATGATTGATGCTGCGAAACGAGCATCGGCATACAAAATAATTGCTGTAATTCCGTATTATGGTTGGGCTCGACAAGACAGAAAAGACAAACCACGCGTTTCGATTGGTGCCAAATTAATTGCCGACATGTTAAGCGTGGCAGGTGTAGATCGTATTATAACTATGGATTTACATGCCGATCAAATTCAGGGATTTTTCAATATTCCTGTTGATCACCTCTATGGTTCAACCGTATTTGTACCTTATGTAAAATCATTAAATCTTGAAAATTTGGTTATTGCATCGCCCGATGTGGGAGGAACAAAACGTGCTGGCTCCTATGCTAAACACTTAGATGCGCCTATGGTTTTAGGACATAAAACCCGCGAAAAAGCCAATGTTGTTGGCGAAATGACTATAATTGGAGATGTAAAAGACAAAAATGTGGTTATTGTTGACGATATGGCTGATACAGCAGGCACACTTTGCAAGGCAGCAAATTTAATTATGGAAAATGGAGCAGCGAGTGTAAGAGCCATAGTAACGCACGGTGTAATGTCAGGCAAAGCCATAGATAATGTTATGAATTCGGGCTTAACCGAAATAGCATTTACCGATTCCATTCCTTTTGACTGCTCACGCTGTGCGAAAGTAAAAATTCTGACTATAGCTGATATGTTTGCCGATACCATTCATCGCGTACAAGAACACAAATCAATAAGCGAGCAATACTTAATGTAAAAACAAACCCCTGCAACAATTCAGTTACAGGGGTTTGTTTTATAAAAACGATCGTTTTATCAATTGTTTTCGATCCAAGTAGCAATCCACAGTCCAACTTCTGACGTGGAATATGCTTTACCATCATTTGCGATATCTTCAGTTACCACATTAGCATCCATACTAGCTGTTACGGCTTTACGGATAATAGCACCTTCCTCCATCATTCCAAATGCATATTCGAACATTAAAGCAGCCGAAAGAATTGTAGCTAATGGGTTAGCAATATTTTTGCCAGCGGCTTGAGGGTACGAACCGTGAATTGGCTCAAATACCGAAGTATGAATACCAACCGAAGCCGAAGGAAGCATTCCTAACGAACCTGTAATTACCGATGCTTCGTCGGTCAGGATATCGCCGAAAAGATTTTCGGTTACCAGTACATCGAAACTTTTAGGCCATTGAATAATACGCATGGCTGCATTATCTACAAACATAAATTCAGTCTCTATATCAGGATATTGGGGTACAATTTCCTGACCAATCTGACGCCATAAACGCGAAGTTGCCAATACATTGGCTTTATCAACAATAGTTACTTTTTTATTGCGTTGTCCGGCATATTTGTAAGCCAAATGCAAAATACGTTCAACCTCTTCGCGGGTATAAACACAAGTATCGTAAGCTGTATTTCCATCTTCGGAACGCCCTTGTGGGCGGCCAAAATACATACCACCAGTTAACTCACGGATACACATAAAGTCGGCACCATCTACCAAATCGGCACGTAAAGGCGATTTGTGAATTAAAGATGGAAAAGTAGTAACCGGACGAATATTAGCGTACAAACCCAAATCTTTGCGCATTTTTAATAAACCTTGTTCAGGACGTACTTTGGCAGCCGGATTATTATCATATTTTGGATCGCCGATAGCACCAAATAGTACAGCGTCCGACTGCATGCATAATTCGTGAGTTGCTTTCGGATAAGGTTCACCTACTTGATCAATGGCACATGCTCCTACAATAGCATATTCGTAACTTAAATCATGATTAAACTTTTTGCAAACAATTTTTGTTATATTTAAAGCTTGCTCAATAATCTCTGGACCAATTCCATCGCCGGGTAAAACTGCGATTTTTAAAGACTTTCCCATTAAATTTGTTTTATTATATTATTATTTATTATTTTTTTCATATATTTGTAGCGACTTTAAAACTATACAATCACCTATTTTAAACTTTACATCATGAACTTCCTGATCATTCCTATTGGTGTATTTATGGGAATAGTAGCTTTGCTCATTCTCAAAGAAATCAGACCTAATAGTCTGTTTAAAAAAGCATTGAAAGTATTTATAATTTTACTTTTTATAGCCGCTTTTGCTGCAGTTAGCATGTATATTTACACCCCAAAAACCTTTTAGCTTGGTTTTTCGATAATATTGAGCATTTTTTCAGTTGCTTTCAAAGCCGAAACGGTTTGATCGCCATCCAAACCTCTTGTTTTAAACACTTTATCTTTGAATTGCCAAGTAATAATTGTTTGAACAATAGCGTCTGTTTTACCTCCAGGAGGTATCACAACCTGATAATCTAATAATTCAGGCGTATCTTTTCCAAGCTTTTTGTACATCTTATACAGTGCTTTGGACAAAGCATTGTATTGTCCGTCGCCCGAAGCTGTTTCCTGATACTCCACACCATAAATCTCGGCCTTTACACTTGCCATGGGACGTAAGCCACTAGACACTGTTAGCGAATAATTTAAAATGCGAATTACTTTATTATCCTCGTCGTTGTTAACCACATCCGAAACAATATAAGGCAACTCGTCGAGCGAGATAAGCTCTTTTTTGTCGCCTAACTCAATAACACGTTGAGTTACCTTTTTCATCATTTCGTCGTCCAACTCAATGCCCAATTGTTGCAGATTCTTCAGAATACTTGCTTTGCCTGAATTTTTACCTAAAGCATATAAGCGCTCACGACCAAAACGTTCAGGCAATAAATCGTTGTAATAAAGATTTTTTTTATTATCACCATCGGCATGAATACCAGCAACTTGTGTAAATACATAATCGCCAATAACTGGTTTATTTGCTGGAATGCGAACTCCCGCATACGACTCAACCAATCGACTTACCGAATTCATTTTCGACTCATCAATTTTGGTCTTAATTTTTAATTGATCATGCAATACAGCCACAACACTCGAAAGCGGTGCATTTCCTGCACGTTCGCCCAAGCCATTAATAGTAACATGAATACCTTGAATACCAGCCTCAACGGCCTTCATCGTATTAGCTACAGCCAAATCATAATCGTTGTGTGCATGAAAATCGAAATGCAAAGTTGGATAACGATCCAACATGCGGTTACAAAAATCACCGGTTTCGTTCGGGTTCAGTACTCCAAGCGTATCGGGTAACATTATGCGTTTAATAATGGACTCATCTTTCAGGTTATCAACTACAAAGAAAACATAATCCATTGAATTACGCATACCATTTGACCAATCTTCGAGATAGATATTAACATCGATATCCATTTCACGGGCATTCGCTAACACTTTTTTAATGTCGGCAACATGCTCTACAGGTGTCTTTTTGAGTTGATATAAGCAATGATTTTCAGATCCTTTGCAAAGCAGATTTAACACTTTACATCCAGCTTCGTTCATCCAATTCAAAGAGTTAAAACCATCAACAAACCCAAGCACTTCTATTTTTCGTAAAAAGCCATGCTCTTTGGCCCAATCAGTCACTTTTTTAACCGATTTAAACTCTCCTTCGGATATTCGAGCCGATGCAATTTCGATGCGGTCGACACCCAAATCTTCAAGTAAAACACGCGCTATGCTTAGTTTTTCTTGTCCTGCAAATGATACTCCAGACGTTTGTTCACCGTCGCGGAGTGTTGTATCCATTATTTCAATCATATTATCTCGCTAATTCGTACGCTTCAATCAAAGGTTTTTTGCTTATCAAATAATCAATATCATCCAATCCGTTCATCAAACATTCTTTTTTGTATGCATTGATTGCAAATGACTCTAATTTACCAGTAGCATTATTTGTAATTGTTTGACTTTCGAGGTTAATTGTCAGTGTTGATTTTGCATCGGCATTTACCGACGCAAAAATTTCGGCCAAAAACTCAACCGATACAACAACAGGCAACACTCCATTGTTCAAAGCATTGTTTTGAAAAATATCAGCAAAAAAGCTCGACACAACGACTTTAAATCCGTAGCCATCAATAGCCCATGCAGCATGCTCACGGCTCGAACCCGACCCGAAGTTTTTACCTGCAACAAGTATCGACCCACCATAAAGTGCATTGTTTAAAACAAAATCTGCCTTTGGACTACCATCTTTGTTGTAGCGCCAATCGGCAAAAAGATTATCACCAAAACCGTTTTTATCGGTCGCTTTCAAGAAGCGCGCTGGTATAATTTGATCAGTATCCACATTTTCGATAGGAAGTGGAACAACTGTTGAAGTTAATGTTAAAAATTTTTCCATTTTAATATTGGTTGAACGCAAATTACGCAAATAAACGCAAATTTTGTTCTGTTATTTGTTATAGAAATTTTCTGTTATTTGAATATATTTTTCTGCTGAATTTCGCATTCTTTCCAAAATTAAGCAAATATCCTACTTCAATTTCTGTTGCTCTTAAATAATTTATCATCTGAGCTTCATGAGCAGGATTTAGTTCTTCGCAAGCTTTTAATTCTAAAATCACACAATTTTCTACCAATAAATCAGCACGATAATCACCAACAACATGACCATCATGATAAACTTTTATCGGTTTTTCAGTTTCGCATTTCAATCCCTGTTCAACTAATGCAAAATAAAGTGCATTTTGATAAACTCTTTCAAGAAATCCATAACCTAAATCATTGTAAATTCGATAAAACTGTTTTAAAATAACATCAATTAGTTCCTGTGGAACAACAACATCACTTTCTTCCATATTTATCTGATTTGTGAGAATTTGCGTAATTTGCGTTCTAAAAATCTAAGAGCGTGGATCTGTGATGCGACCTGTAACTGCTGCCGCTGCAGCAACTAACGGACCAGCCAGAATAGTACGTGCTCCTGGACCCTGACGACCTTCGAAATTACGGTTTGATGTAGAAACAGCATATTTGCCGGCAGGAACTTTATCATCGTTCATAGCCAAACAAGCTGAGCATCCGGGCTGACGCAAGGCAAAACCAGCTTCAGTCAATATATCGTACAAACCTTCCTCACGAATTTGTTTCTCTACCATCCAACTTCCTGGCACAAGCCAAGCAGTTACATTATCGGCTTTCTTTTTGCCTTTAACATAATTGGCAAATACACGGAAATCTTCGATACGACCATTGGTACAACTACCTAAAAACACATAATCAATGGCTTTACCTTCAAGCTTTTCACCCGCTTCGAATCCCATATATTCCAATGATTTTTGATACGAAATACGTCCAGCTTCGTCAATTGATTCTAAAGCAGGAATTGAATCGGTAATACCCATTCCCATACCCGGATTTGTTCCGTAAGTAATCATAGGTTGAATATCAGCAGCATCGAACACCAGTTCTTGATCAAAAGTAGCACCTTCGTCGGTTTTCAATGTTTTCCAATACGCTAATTT
>CAIWIS010000559.1 GCA_903912795.1 uncultured Bacteroidales bacterium | reverse complement strand
TTTACAGCCTCTGCCGAAAAGTCGAAAGTTAACTCTTCCCACACATTTGCAGTAGTAATTGGTGTCGAAAGCTTTTGAAAAAACGCACCTGCACCTTCAAATTTAAGTAAAAGTTTTATACCTGCAACCGGTGAAAGCACTTTCACCTTGAAAATTCGTTTTGTTGAAAAATCGATAGGTGTGGCCAATGTTATTTTACTTCCAGCCCATGTTGCTCCAGTTCCTTTTACCAATTGCATTACAGTGGCACTTGTATTAATTCCTGTCTTGATCGGATTAGGAATTTTTGTGGCAACCCCACCATCAAAATTGGTAAATGGATAAGGTGATGAAGATTCAAAGTCTAAAGGTAAATTTTGAGCAAATCCAATACAATTAAGTAATAAGAAAACGAGTAAAGTTAGTTGTTTCATTTTTAATAATTTTCACTCTATCCTCGAAAGGAGGATAGAGTGTGTTGTTGATTATTTCTATTTTGTAGAATTTATAAGATTATAATTTCACAATTTTTTGAGTTGCAACTCTGCCGTCAGCCATTTTTAAAGTGACAAAATAATTCCCTGCCGTTAGTTTACTTAAATCCAGTGTTGTCTCTGTATTACCTACTTTTATTAATTCAATTGTTTGTCCAACTAAATTGCGAACAATAACTTGATTGATAATTTGTTCGGCATTTACTCGCAATTTATCTTGTACCGGATTAGGATACATGGAGACAACTGTTTCTGCTTTTATACTTGGTACTGCTGATACAGTTTCATAGTTTCCTTTGTAGAATAATAGATTATCCATGTAGAAGTTGCCATTTACTAACCAGAATCCGATTTGTCTTACCTTCGTAAGATCACTTGCAGGATTATTTGCTTTTAAGTTTGTCAACAACAAATCAATGCTGTTCCACTGTCCCGGTATCAATGTCAACGGCAATTTACATTCCCCTGTAGCTGTTACAACTCCCAAGTTCATTGTTGTTGCTACAGTAGGATAAATATCCACATGTAGTTTTTCCATTGATGTGGATACTAAGTTCACGATTGGAGTAATATCCGGCGTACCAAATGCAGCATTTGGAGATGTGTTATTCACCAATTTAATTTTATCTGCTCCTACAGTTGTTTCGGTCATTGCGGTGGCGTACCACATATCAAATTTCGATGCAACATTTGTATAAGGATCACTAAATACACTTATAACATTTGCAGCCGGTATTGAAGGCGTTGGAGCCGGAGCAAAAACACTTCCTTTGGTAGTGGTTGCAGCCACTACTATAGGATTATTGGCGGCTGCATTTCCGGTAGCATCTTTGGCTTCAATAGAGAAGTTATATAAAGTTTCGGGTGTTAAGCCTGTAACAATATATGATTTTTGAACTGCTGAAGTACCTGTTGTAGTGAGCGTTGTAGTGCCATACTTAATGGTATAACTTACAGCACCTGAGTTGTCGGTTGCATTTAACAACAATTCAACACTGCCCGAACCAACATTTCCCTTTGTTGCAGTAAAGCTTGTAGGTGCTTCGGTATCATTCACATTTGAACCACAACTTGTACCCACCACATAATCAAAGTATTTTGTTACAGCCATTCCGCCTCCAAAGGC
>CAIWIS010000558.1 GCA_903912795.1 uncultured Bacteroidales bacterium | reverse complement strand
TCAGAATCCTTATATTTGTACAAATTTTAATAATATGGCCGACCACAACGACTTAGGAGAAATGGGCGAAGAACGCGCCCGCGATTTTTTGATTGCTAACGGATACAAAATTCGTGAAACAAAATGGCGAACAGGCAGTTTGGAAGTTGATATTGTTGCCGAAAAAGACGATACATTGGTGATTGTTGAAGTAAAAACCCGCTCGGGAGCCTTTGCCGATAATCCCGAACAATATATCGACAATCGTAAAATACGCAATATTGTAAATGCCGCTGAGCGCTATATTATGCGCTACGATTGGAATGGTGATACCCGTTTTGATGTAATAGCTGTAGTTGTAAGTGGTCAAAAATTCGAAATTGAACATATAGAAGATGCTTTTTTACCTCCGAGATAGATGTTATTAATCTTCAAACTCTTCAATCTGAAAACAATTTGTTACATTTCAATTAAAAAATCATTTCTTTTAAAAATAATGTTTTATAACAGACAGATTACTGCCCGTTTTAGAAATAGTTTGACTAATTTTGCACCGTCGGAAGATTAGGCCGATTGATTGTGTTTTTTTAGTTCGAATTATATTTAAATAGCATAAGATGAAATCGTTAGAAAAAAGCGTTGCCGAAAAGCTTTTAAAAATCAAGGCAGTTAAGTTACAACCCAACAATCCTTTTACATGGGCATCGGGTTGGAAATCTCCCATTTATTGCGACAATCGCAAAACTTTGTCGTATCCCGCCATTCGATCATTCATAAAAATTGAAATAGCTCGTCTTGTTCAAGAATTGCACCCTGATGCTCAGGTAATAGCTGGTGTTGCTACCGGAGCAATTGCTCAAGGCGCATTAGTAGCCGATGCTCTCGGCTTGCCATTTATTTACATTCGCCCCACTCCTAAAGGTCACGGGTTGGAAAACTTGATAGAAGGTGATCTACGTCCAGGACAAAAAGTAGTTGTAATTGAGGATCTTATATCAACAGGCGGAAGTAGTTTAAAAGCTGTAGAAGCTATTCGCAAAGATGGTTCGGAAGTATTGGGCATGATTGCCATTTTCACCTATAACTTTCCTGTTGCCGAAGAAATGTTCAAAAAAGCAAAAGTAAAACTGACAACACTTTGTAACTACGATGCTGCACTAAATGAAGCTCTAGCTACTAAATACATTACCGAATCCGATATGGAAACGCTTAAACAATGGCGTCTGAACCCTTCGGAGTGGAAAAATGAACTGAAATAATAAACATCTTTGAACTATTAACTGTTTCATCACTTTTAAATGGAAAATAGTAAATGGTAAAATTGTAAATGAATTAATGACAACATACGAAAGTGATATTAAAACCATTTCTTCGAGCGGAGAAATGGTTTTTGGCATACTTGGCGACCTAAATAATTTAGAAAAAATTGTTTCGAATCCAAAACTTGCCGAAAAGGCAAAAGACATTCGGTTTGACGCCGACAGCTGCAGTTTTGCAGTAGATGGTTTTGGTAGAGTTGGTTTCCGAATTGTGGAACGAAAACCATTTTCGAACATAAAACTGACTTCGGAAAATGCTCCTGTAAGTGTTTCGGTAGATATTATTATTGATGCCATTGCCGAAAATCAATCCACATTAAAATTGGTTTTATTGGCCGAATTACCTGCCATGATAAAAATGATGGTTGGGAGCAAATTGCAAGATGGTGTAAATGCCATAGCGGAATTATTGGCAAAGGCGTTAGCCCCTAACCCCTAAAGGGGAATAAGAGGTTTTTCAAAAATCAATGGAAAAAAATTATAAGTTTTTAAGATATTAATATTTAAAGAATTAAGAAACAAAAGTAACTTAATTCCCCTTTAGGGGTTAGGGGCAGATTTATGGCAAAACTTTGGGAAAAAAACATACAGGTAGATGCTAAAATTGAGGCATTTACTGTGGGGCGCGACCGCGAAATGGATGTGTTTTTGGCAAAATACGATGTTTTGGGCTCTATGGCACATATCACCATGCTCGAGTCGGTTGGTTTATTGCAAAAAGAAGAGCTGAATTTATTATTAGCCGAGCTAAAAGCGATATATAAGCTGGCCGACGAAGGAAATTTTGTGATTGAACACGGTGTGGAAGATGTGCACTCGCAAGTGGAGCAACTTTTAACAGCTAAGCTAGGCGATATGGGTAAAAAAATCCACAGTGGCCGCTCGCGCAATGATCAGGTTTTGTTGGATTTAAAACTATTTGCACGTGCCGAAATTAAGCAAACTGTAACTGCTATCGACGAACTCTTCGAAGTCCTTATTTCACAAAGCGACAAATACAAAAATATACTCTTACCAGGCTACACACACTTACAAGTGGCTATGCCTTCGTCGTTCGGTTTGTGGTTTGGTGCTTATGCCGAAAGCCTTGCCGACGATTTACAAACAGTACTTTCAGCCTACAAAATTACCAACCGCAACCCGCTTGGTTCGGCTGCTGGTTATGGGTCATCGTTTCCTTTAAACCGTCAGCTGACGACTGATTTACTAGGTTTCGATAGTATGAATTACAATGTAGTTTATGCTCAAATGGGACGTGGAAAAATGGAACGTACCGTAGCAAATGCCTTATCCAGTGTGGCTGCTACCATTTCGAAATTGGCTTTCGACGCTTGCATGTTTACTTCGCAAAACTTTGGATTTATCAAGCTTCCTGACCAATTTACAACGGGTTCGAGCATTATGCCACATAAAAAAAACCCCGATGTTTTTGAACTTACTCGTGCTAAATGCAATAAATTACAATCATTACCTCAACAGATATTGTTGATTACAAATAATTTACCTTCGGGCTACTTCCGCGACTTACAAATTATCAAAGAAGTATTTGTCCCTGCTTTTGCCGAATTGCGCGATTGCATTGAAATGACCACTATGATGATGGCACAGGTGGAAGTAAATAAGAATATATTAGACGAAAAACGCTACGATTTTTTATTCAGTGTGGAAGAAGTGAATCGACTAACATTGGAAGGAATGCCATTTCGTGATGCATACAAAAAAGTGGGACTAGACATTGAAAGCGGTAACTTTATACCTGATAAAAACATTACACATACGCACGAAGGAAGCATTGGAAACTTATGTAACGACCAAATTGTGGCTTACAAAAACGAAGTTTTGAATGGCTTTAATTTTTCAACCATGCAAACGGCATTACAAAAGCTACTAAGTTAAGGATAAACGAATATTGGTATTACAACAAAAAGGATAATATTTTCAACAAATATTATCCTTTTTGTTGTAGTAAGTAGTAAATAATATTTATTGATATGTTTTGAATATGACCCCCAAACCCCCGAATGGGGG
>CAIWIS010000557.1 GCA_903912795.1 uncultured Bacteroidales bacterium | reverse complement strand
GTGCTGGCGATCACGAACCTGTTCGTCGAGCAGGCGTGGTTGAAACAGTTCGCCATCCTGCTGATCGCGTTGAACGGCCTGAACCTTCGTCAAAATATAAGTGATAGTTTTGAAAAAAATAAAAATAGTATTGTTGAGTTTGTTTTTCAAGGCATAAAACGTCAGAAAAATGAACATCATTAAGTTTTTTTAGTTTTAAATTATTATATAATTGAATAATAGTCGTTTATATCGGTATTAAAGCTGAAATAAACGACTTTTTTATGTGTTTTTGTAAAATAATACAATGTGTAATTACGGAATTATTTCTTTAATTTAACGAAATGTTGTATCTTTGCACCGCAATACAACTTAAAAATAATTATGGCATTTGTAAACAACACTATGATAGTTCGACGCATTTTAATGTCGAAAATTATTTCATTGTTTAAAGAAGATAGACTTTTAGAAGAAATTGATCGTATTCCTATTGAAATGTCGCCTAAAAATGCTCAAGCAAGAGGGCGATGCTGCATTCACAAAGAAAGAGCAGTATTAAAGTATAAAATGCTTCCAATCCTAGGCTTTCGTATAGACGAAGAGGAGGATGAACTCACACCACTATCGGTATATGCCAAAAACGCACTACAGCGTAAACAGACTTCCAAATCAATTCTAACTGTTGTTGACGAGGCTTGTACAGCTTGTGTTAAAGCAAATTATGTTGTAACAAATCTTTGTAAAGGTTGTGTTGCTCGGTCGTGTGTTATGAATTGCCCTAAAGATGCAATTTCGGTTCTGGAAAACGGACAAGCACTCATAAATCCTTCGAAATGTATTAACTGCGGTATTTGTAAAGAAGCATGTATGTATCATTCAATTGTTTACATACCAGTTCCCTGCGAAGAAGTTTGCCCCGTTAAAGCCATACAAAAAGACGAAAATGGCATTGAACATATTGACGAAGATAAATGTATTTATTGCGGAAAATGTATCAATGCATGTCCTTTTGGCTCTATTTACGAAATTTCTCAACTTATTGATATTCTGTCGGATATAAAGCGTGGTGAAAAGCTGGTAGCCATTATGGCACCATCCATTATGTCGCAATTTAATAATACGATTGAACAAATAGCAGCTGCTGTTGAACAAATTGGTTTTGTTGAAGCCATAGAAGTTGCACATGGTGCAATGGAAACTACACGTAGGGAAGGAGAGGAGCTTGTGGAGAAATTGGAGGAAGGGCAACAATTTATGACAACTTCGTGCTGTCCGTCCTATATCGAATTGGTAAACAAACATTTACCTGATATGAAACCTTATGTGTCGCATACAGGATCGCCTATGTATTATACAATTGAAATGGCTAAGGAGAAATATCCGGATGCAAAAATTGTATTTGTTGGTCCATGTGTTGGAAAGCGTAAAGAAGTAATGGATCATCCTGTTATTGATTATATGCTTACATTCGAAGAAATTGAAACTTTATTTTCAGGATTATCAATTGATATTGAGTCAGTTGAAACAAAAGAGCGCGATGTAGCTCCTCTCGAAGGAAGAGGTTTTGCTCGTGCGGGTGGGGTAATCGCAGCCGTACAATCGCTTTATCCTAATGTTGCCATTAAGCCAATTTTGGTTGCCAATTTAAATAAGAAAAATGTAGGTTTACTCAGAGCATATAGTAAAGGCAAAGCGCCTGGAAACTTTATAGAAGTGATGGCTTGCGAAGGAGGTTGTATTTCGGGACCATGCGGAAAAATTGATTACGGTCAAGCTCAGAAGCTATTTAAAAAAGCAATGGGTGAGGTTTAGCAATTGCTTTGAAAAATTCATTTTATTATCGCAACTTATTTCGATTGAAATGTGGACCTGCAATCTTGGCAAAAAACAGACATGAAATACCGGCAATAAATCCACCTGCTAAGTAAGCGAGCGACAAACCACCACCCGAATCGGCTAGCCAACCACCTGATATTAGGCCAAGTCCAATGCCAATATCCCAGCTAGTCATATAGGTAGAACTTGCAGTGGCTCTGCGGTTGTTTGGTGCAAGATTCACAAAAAGTGTGTTGTAAGCAGGGAAAATCAAGCCATATCCTACACCCATAAGTAGCGAT
>CAIWIS010000556.1 GCA_903912795.1 uncultured Bacteroidales bacterium | reverse complement strand
GGGCTCCTGGCCTATCTTCCCAATCTGTTGTTCCTTTTCCAAAATCATCATATCCACAAATATTCCTTGTTATAACTCCTCCTGCATTCAACGTCCAACCCAGACCAACCCAACTTGCTTGTTGCGACACCTTGATACCTGATGCATGATAGTCCAATGATATTGGTAAACTTATACTTCCACATTTAATAGTATATATAGGAATTGATATTTGGGGTATACCTGTATAATAACTAACAGGAATTTCACCATAAATACCTAATGAGGCCGCGTTAGGAGAGGGAGGAACAATTCTTTGTTGTCCTAAGCTCATATAAATATCTAATATAGATATTATTAGTATTAGAATATTTCGTTTCATAAATTCTTTTTTAATTGATTTGATTATTTCTTATTAGTTATTTCTTCACCACCACTCTCTGCAGCACCATATCATCCACATGCACATATATGGTATAAGTGCCTGTAAGCGTGTTGTTCATGTTTATGGTAGTAAAATTATATCCGGCAGGTTTGGTCTGCGGAGTGGTTTGGCGAACGGGTATGCCGGCATTGTTGTGTACTGAGAACCAGATCGAGGCCGGGCGGGTAAGCTTGTAGTTAATATACAGGTTGCTTACCACAGGGTTGGGTAGCATGGTGGCTTCGGTAAAAATAGAAGCAGCCCCCTCTGGCTCCCCCGAAAGGGGAGTGGAATATATAGAGTCGGTTTGCACCTGCGATATTTGCAATTCAGGTGGATAGTAGAATGAAGTGGTAAATACTGTTGTGTCCTTACCCTGCTCGCCCTGTTTACGTGCTTTCTTTATCAAATTGGTTTTAATTGTTTCAAAAACAGGATAACGAATTCCTTCGGCATACCATGCGTAGGTGTCGAGCATCATTTCTATACTGTCGCGTCCGGTTTGAGTGTAATAACGTAGGGTGTGTACACGCAAAGCGCGTTTCACGGTTTCGAAGTCGGGTAAAAGCAACTCGCCTTCGGCATCAGCTTCCACGCGGGTGTAACCCTTTACTTTCAGGTTGAGGCGGTGACTGTATTGCCCTTTGCCTTCGAAGTTACTACGTAGCGTATCGCCATACCCAAACGGAAAACGGAGCTTTAGTTCGGGCTTCAAGTATTCCATCAGCGTTGTGGAGTTTTCGAAACCTATAGCCCATAGCGAGTCCCGTTTTTGAAAGTAATAATATCGGGTATTGTGTTCCCTGCCACAGAGCGTATCCATGCGGGTGCTGTCGGGGATAAAGTAATCGAGTTTGTATTCCTCGTTAATAGGTTGCAGGGTACGGAAGTCCCATGTTAGTTCTTTGCCTGCGCTGCCGGGGTCTTTAAATGCTACCTGTTGTTTTACTATGAGGTCGGCAGGGCGGTACGCGTTGCGGTCGGTAGTGAGGCGGTGGGTTTGTGCCTGTACCCCAACAGCAATTATCATTGCGATAATGGTTAGTTTGTATTTCATAATGATTAAATTTTCGGATATGCCCCTAACCCCTAAAGGGGGAATAAAGCAGATACTACAGATTGGTTGTTGTAAATAATCGTTTGATTAAAAAGATTAACTCAGATTATCAATTAGCTGTTACGGTAGTTTGTTGTTGATCCCTGACTGCATCGAATCGCATTTTTTCCTGTTTGCGATTTTCTTTGTATTTAGCAAATTTCTCTTTTCCTATTTCTTTTTCAAGTTCTAGTTCTTGTTTTTTGTGCAATGCTTCTAATTTTGTTTTAAAATTGGCATCCTTTGGCGATAGTTTTTCTTTGGCTTCTTTGTAGTCTTTGTCCTGTTTCTCTAAAAGTGCCTGAACTTTGGCCTTTTCCACAGTTGTTAGTCCAAGTTCATCGGCCATGCGTTCAGCTCGTTTTTCAGTTACTTTATTTGGTGCTTTTACCGGTTGTTGTGCAATAGAAGCCATAGCAAAAAATAATGAAAGTGATACTGTAAGAATCAATTCTTTTTTCATGATTGTATTTGTTTTTTTTGTTCGTTTGAATTATTAAGTCTTATTTTATGGCTGGTTGGTTGTAAAATACTTATTCTGTATATTATTGTGGTGCTAAGGTAGGAATTAATAAAGTGAAG
>CAIWIS010000555.1 GCA_903912795.1 uncultured Bacteroidales bacterium | reverse complement strand
AGCACATCGGTGTACTGAGGATCAGGAACCCACACGCCACGTACCTCTTGTTTTGCATTTACGACATTGTTTAAGGCAAATAGCAAAATTATAATTAATCTGCCCCCAACCCCTAAAGGGGAGTAAGAGTTAGTTTCGTTTTGTTTATTCATATACTTTTTTAAATATTTTGTTATAATAATCAACACTAATATCATTCCCCTTTAGGGGTTAGGGGCAGTCTTCAGGTTTTCCAAAACCATTTTTTCCGCACCGTAAACACTGTAACTGCCATCATACCGCCTGTTATAATCAGGCCTTTTGCTAATCCCATCCAAGGCGAAATTTCGTAAAGTTTATTAATGTACGGCATTAAACCTACTGTCGCTAACATCGGCACAACCAGAAATGTTCCGGCCACATACGCCAGCATCGGATTTTGTCCTATTTCGGTTACATATCTGAACGGCTTTTTATTTCCAAAATAATCCATCACTATGGAGAAGAAAATAAGCATAAAGATAGCTAATCCTGTTGTTACAAAAAAATAACTCATCGTGGCGTGGTCTTTCCGAATGCCTCCTTCGAAAACTTCGAAAACTAGTCCTAGTAAAAGCCACGAAATACCCCATTGATACAATTTGTGATACAATCGGCTCAAGGAGTGAGTTGGAGGGCTGAACAAATACCAACCAGCAAAACCTAAAATTATGTTTAACAAGATATTGATTTCGAGATAGCGACCAAATAAACAAATTAAATTACTTACTACAAAAGCAATCATTAAAAGCATAGCAGCCCGCATACGGTTCCTTGTTGGTAGTTTAGCCTTTTTATCATCATTGTCGGCAAACCAATGCACCAACAAATCGCCGGCAATAGTTCCGGGCAATACAATGAGTAAATATTTCAGAAAGTCCATTTGATATAGCCATTGTGAACCAATATAAAGGGCTGATTGAATGTTTTCGGGTAAAAAGATGGCCGGATTAAAATTCCAAATCCACTGATTCCAGCTTCCATCGATTTCGGCAGTGAGGCGAAAAGCGAAAAATACAGCCATAATGCCCAGTCGGGCAACAATAGAACTACGTGTAAAAAGCCAACTCAATGTACCAAACAAAGCCATATTGGCCAAAATGAGAATGATAATATCGTTGTGACTAAGTTTAAATCCTTGCTGAAAAACATCGGGTTGTGAAAGTACATTAAATGCTATCAAACTGATGAACAACCCAATTCCAAGCCAGTTTATAAAACCATTTATTTTTTCGGAAAGAGAAGGAAAACGGACAAAACTGACAAAAAACAGCGCGAAAGCCAGCATTGACAACGCATAATTCCACGCTCCACCAAGCCGATATGGATTGGTGTGATAAATAGCAATGGCAAAAAGCACCAATAGAAAAACACGTTTCAAAATGGAAGGAAAAAGACTTTGCACTTTTGTACCTTTATCCAACTTTCGGCTCAAAGCCAATGGAATAGCTGCACCCATTGCAAAAAGGAAGAACGGAAACACCAAATCGACCCACGTTATGCCAAAAATAGTAGGATCGAATTTAAAATCGGAACGCGGTCCAACCTGCGCATGATACATCCAAGCTGGCAGGCTTTCGGCAATAGTACCTGATAATACCATACCAATTATGGCTAAGCCACGAAGAGCATCGAGGGCATAGGAACGAGACCTCTCCCCGACCCTCGGAGATTTATCCCGTTCACGGGAAGGAGAGGAAGCTTTGCGTTCTTTGTGTGTTACTGTCATTCAGATGTTTTTATAAATAACTTTGCGTTCTCTGTGTTAATATATTGGATTATCTGCTTACCGTTTTGGTCGTCAGATTTACATTTTGTCCTTTTATATTCAAAATAAATATACCTTTTTGTGGAATAGAGATGGTTTTGAAATCGTTTGCCATTGCCATATTCCAGTTTTCACTAAAAATCAGTTTTCCCGTTAAGTCAACAACATTAATTTGAACTTGCTGTGCACTTTCGAGTTGCAAATTGATTTGTAAATTCCGATTTTTATCGCTGAATACCAGCAGTTTTTGCCCATTATTTTCAACAATAGGAACATTTGTTGATAAACCAAGCGATTTGCGCAATAAATAAGTGTATTTTTCGGGCGTAACAAATTCTACATCAGCACCAATGGAGGCATCAGCTTTAATACTTTCCATGAGCGTTTTGAGTCGTGGCATAGTTATGTCGTTTGCTGCCAACGATGCATTGTCGAACCGAAAACGCTGATAACCGGCCATCAGAAAACGAGGTTTTGTTTTACCACTGAGTTTGCTCACAATTCTGTTTTTAACAGTTGTCAGATTCGAAAAATCGGCATAAAATGTATCGTCGTTTACATGGTTGTAAAGCAAACCACCGTAATTGGTATAGGCTTTTTGTGTTATCAAAGCAGGGTCAAACAATAAGGTCATTTGAGCGTCAGTCTGCTCAGCAAACGAACCTAAGTTACTGAAATTAAAATTATTGGAAATGGTAATTCCTCGATATTGTGAAGAACCCGCCCCATTGTAATGTTTGTAAGCATACACCGAATTGACATTGAATTTATCCATCAATGCTTTTGTTTTGGCCTTTGCATCGGGCAAATATGATGTTGGAAAAACATCCGGATAAGCATAACCCAAGGGCGTGGCTACAGCCATAAAACCATCGTTGGTAGTGGCAGTGCGATAATAATACTGACCAACAAAAGGAAATTCCTCGAACATTTGCAAACTAAATCCCCATGCCAAAGGCACTTGTCCGCGTGTAGCCGATTGCCAAGCGCCACCCTGAAAACCAATGTTCCAATTGCCAGCATCACCTTCGGAAGCAATAAAAAGCACGTAATATTTATTTTCTAAAGCTGTTGTTGAAAAATTAATATCTGCAGGTCTCGAATAATTAAAATTAGCATCAACCGGAAAAACATGATGCCACGATAAATTGCTCAACAAGGTTTCGTGAAAGCTACCACCATAAGCCGAAATCCATTGCACGAGTGGTTCGGGACGCATCCAACCATACACATGATAAATTTCATTCGGGCGTTTTGTTTTTAAATAATTCATTACCCGCTCTATCTTTGCTGCTTTTTCGTCGGAAAGCGATGTAAAACGCAAATCTTCGGTTCCCGCTAAATTCAGTTGAAACATACGTTGATTGACAGCCCAATCCGTTATTTCACGCAAGTAAAACTTGGAAATATTGCAACGCGGCAACAAATTATCCAACGACCAATCGAGCCATGCAAAATAGCGTTGTTCGGCGGTTAATGCGGAATTATTCCAAGTGTGTGATGTTAATTCTAATTTTGCTGAAACCTGAATAGTGGCTTGTCCATTAAAAAAATCAGGTAAATCAATGCTTGTTGGTTTATTAATATCTATCGTTGTATTGGTGGAAGGTAAAGGAATACAATCTGTCAATCCACCCAACATGGCAGCTGCTTCGGCTTGCCACCGAAATGACTGACCTGTAAAATTGCTGTAGGTCAACGACATATCATAAGTAATTGCACCTTTCAAATAAGGTTTGAAAGTCTGAACCAATACATTTATATCGGAAATAACAGTAAAATTTGTTCCACCAGTAGTTTTATATAAGTTTTCCCAAGTCTCGTCGGTTTCGGCATAACTCCATGTTTCGTACACATTACGAAGGTACAATCGAGGTGCATCACGGTTTACGATTCCTGCAATGGTCATAGCAATCAGTTTATTTTCGGCTGACTGTCCTGAACCATTAAAAACCACTGCATTTATGGCAATAATGTGCGATGCAAAACTTAGTAATATGCTACAAATGAGTGATTTTTTTATCATGAATTAAAATTGATTATAATGGTTCTCACGCGTAGCGGGTGAAACTTTGGTATTAAAACAAATTGTTTTACCCGCTTACAGCGTGAAACTCAATTTATTTTCTTTTTACAAATGTTACAACTGATGCTACCGCTCTTTGGCTACCATCCGAAGGTTTATTGAGCAATGTTCCACCTGAAACCATTGCAGTTGAACCACCACCATCTAAATTCATCGCATTTACACATCCCAACGCTTTCATTATTTGAGCAAGTTCAAGCATAGTAGCACCATCGCTGTGTGTTTGTCTACCATCGCACACAAAAAGTATGATTTTATTATCGGCGGTGCTCCCAATAACTGTTCGTGGTGGACGAATGGAAGCTGAGAAAATATCCGTTTGCAATAACTCATAATTAGTCATATACTTACCCGACAATGTGGTTGTAAAATCGAAAACGATTTTGCCGTTTTTAATTAAAACTGGCGCTCCACCAACTGCTGAATAAGGATTCCAATTTTCGGATACTGTGGGGAAAGTTGCCGAAAGCGATTTCTGAGGTGTTTCACCTTCCACATTCGGACTCGGAGAGTCATAAGTCCAGTTACCAGTTGCCCATTTTACACTTGGAATCTGATTTTGAGTTACGCCAAAAGCACCACGCGTAACACCATAAATATTACTTCCACGTGTTAATGCTCCTATGTTTTCAGCCAATTTTGAGCCTCGGTCAACAACCAAACTATACGAAACGGCCACAGCTCCATTATATCCAAAATAACCCGCATTAGTCATGGTATAAACAGTTTCGGAAGTGGCATCAGCAATAAATTTACCAGGACTTTTAGCTGTTGTAGAAAAAAAAGTTTTCAACTCTACATTTCCGGTGCTCATATCGGCAATACTGTAAAAGGCTTTGAAATTCCTTCCGTTCAGCGTGCTATTTGTTTCGTAAACCCTCACTTCGGCAGGCAAATTTGAATTAATGGTCGTCATTGGTGTCCAACTCAGTGAAATAGCTTGAGGTTCAGCATCCAATTTACCAGAAACTTCGTTACTATAAGTTGTAAACTTGGAATTTGTGGCATAAGCTCTTAGATAATAGGTAGTTCCTGATTGCAAGTTCATAGTATTACAAAAAGCTTTTTGAGCCGAATTTAATTTTACATGCCATTCCGATTTAGAATTATCGATGGTGGGATTTTGACTTGTGCTCCAACAAACACCAACTGTACAAGCATCTCCACCATCGCTGGTTAGTGTGAAGTTTGGCGTAAGTTTCAGAAACGATGTAATCAGATTATTGATTGTGAGTTGCGGAGGAGCAATATATACAATTGATTTTACAAGAGGATTCGAAAGCACAGGGCCGGAATAAGCAAACAGACGATACGAAATTTTACCCACAACAGGCTCGTTATCAACAACACTGTTTGTATTTTTGTCCAGCGTTTTCCATAAATTATAAGCTCCATCATTGACCGACTTTTCAATTTTATAACCATCAAATACGTCGTTCATGGCATCCCAACTTAGTTCAACATTCGAAGCAGTTCCAGTAATTTTAAAATTCGTAGGTGTATTTATTGGAATGTGCTGCATCACAATTGAAATCGACTCCGAATTTCGGGTTTTGTAAAATGCATAAACTGTAAATCTATAGGTATTTGCTGATACAGAATTATCAATAAATTCAGCTACATTTGCTCCAACAGTTGATTTCACCACTTCGGTAGCGCCCAAAATAACTCTTTCAATAATAAAACCATCTTCGCCCTTACTATTGTCAACCCACGTTAGTTTAACTGAGCTTGCACTTAGTTTTTCAGATTTCAATTCAGTTGGAGCTGGAAAAGGCGTTTTCAGATTGCTTAAATCGGGAGGAGTACATGCAATAAATAACACCAAACTCAAGTATAAAATACCAAGATGTTTAAAAATACTCAAATATATATTCATCATATTTCTTTATAATTCAATTACATACATCAATGCTCTTGTAATTCTATTTTTCTTTAACGTTTTTACTAATCTTAATTGTTCGCTTTCAATTAAACTACCATCATTATTCCATCTTTCCAACAAACACAAACAACCCAACGAAGGTGTGAATGGATAATAGTTTTGTGTTTTGTAAAAATCAGTATCAATGGTAGTTCCATGTAAAATTATTTCGCCCCGACCGGCTTTTCCGGCATAAAAAGCTTTGTTTTTAGGCACATAATTTTTCCAACTTTCGGGATAAAATTGGTTGTATTTATCCAAAGTCCAATCACCATTCATTTTCCCGAAACTAAAGTCAGCAAGTAAAGTTTCGAAAGGTAAGGTAGAAATAACGGTTGGCGATTTACCTATAAAAACATTATCGGATACACTAAAACCCTGAATTGAATAAACTCCTTGCGGGGTATTTCCATTGGTTATATATTCGGGCATGTTGGTAACAGAACGTGCCAACAGCCTGAATTTGAGCGTATCTCCTTTTTCTGTTAAAATTTTACCATTCCTATTTTGAACAATTAAATAGCCCGGAATATCTCTATTTTTATTGATAAAGACAAAAAAACTAACTTCATTCGATTTTTTTCTAAAAGTATACAAATCATCCAGTTGGAGTTTTGTTAATCTTTGAACCGGCAATAAACCATCCGAAAAAGCTTTCAAAATAGGATTTTCATTCCAATTTGAAAATTTCTTATTCATCAATGATTTTATCATATCCAGCTTCGAACTATCCCGGCGGATTAAATAATTCGCCATCAGTGCAAATCGTTTATTATCAGACTCTAATTGCAACAGACTATCCACATGGCTTTTAAAAGCAAAAGGATAAAGCGTGAAAATATGCTGAAGTAAACTTTGTTTAAAACGAACTGAATAATCATCAAAATGAGCTAATGCATAATTAAGATTCGAACTGTCCGATTTCGATTTACGAAGCATCAATTCAGAAGCCCAAAAAGCAGATTGATACTTTTTTTCATTTCTTATTTCAGGCAAATATTGAAATACTGAATCGATAAAATGCGTTTTTTCAGCTATAAATCGTTCACGTTCTGACTTTTGAGTAAATGAATTTGTAATTTGCTTATGACATGAACAAGTCAAAATAGCAACGAACAAAGTAACCAATAATTTACTCACAATTTTTTAATTTTTAATATGGAAAAATTGCTTTACCGGGATAAAACGCTTTAAATACGTTTTGAATGTATGACTCTTTCAGTCCATCGAACCAAAATTGGGATTCACCATTTGTATTGTATTGTCTGTTAATTTTTAATTGACTCACCAACTCCTGCTCTGAAAGCAGAGTAGTACCATTCTTCAATATCATTCCGGGATTGAGTAAATTTTTTGTTGTCCCGGCAGCCTGAATTGTAGCTATTGCAGAAGCCACATCTGTTGCATAGCTTGGTTTTACATAGCACTGAACTGACAAAATCTGTACTATACCATCTTTGATCCACTGAGGCCACTCCTGCATCAGATTAGCTTCGCACCATGGATATTTATTGGGAGAGAAACATACAATTGCAGACGGTTTTTTGGCTTTAATACGTGCATACATTGTACGTCCGAAAGCATTCAACTGATCGAGACGCCACCTTACCCATTGTGTATTCTGAAAATCGGTAGGAGGATCTACACCATACTGATTTTTATATAAAGCCTTTGTTACCACTTCGTATCCTGAATT
>CAIWIS010000554.1 GCA_903912795.1 uncultured Bacteroidales bacterium | reverse complement strand
CTTTTGCACGATTGTTGTGCGAAAGAAGGAGAATATCATTACCTGAAACAAAGAAGTTAAGTTCTTTGATAAACAGTTTATGTAAAACTGATTCCGGTAAACTATAATTAAACTGAATACGATTAATGCTAAAATAATCAGCACTATACTGCCAAAAAGTAGAATTTCTATTGTTGTTTGAATTTAATTTCGAGGATAATCTAGGATATTTTGCTGTTAATTTCGTTTCTTCTGTCCAGCTTTCTTTTGCAATTTCGGAGTATTTCACATCACCATCGGGTCGATAATATGATCCGGATAGGTATGAGTCTGCACCAAGTTCAGCTCTGCATAGTACAAAAAGACTAAATCCTTTATATCCTAATAAAATTGACAAGTTACTTAGTGTTTGTGGATTGTTACGACCGATTTTTAATAAATCATCACTGTCTATATATCCATCATTATTTACATCCTTATACTTAATGTCACCGGGTTTTACTTCCCCAAAAGTTTGATATGAATGATTATTTATTTCATTCTGGTCGGTAAATAAACCTTCGGCAATTAGTCCAAACTGACTATCAACCGGCTTGCCTTTAGCGTATAAATAACTTTCAGAATATTGTTCATCTTTTTGCATTACCTTAGAATCCCAAAGCATACCTGACAAATTCAAATCAATGCTCCAATTCCCCAAACTCTTTTTATAATTTACATTTAACTCAAAACCTTGATACAAGTTTTTATCATAATTAGAATGGGGTATAAAATCGGTATAAAATGAAGGATAAAGTGTTTTTGGCGTAGTATAAATATCAGAAATCAATGTGTTAAAATAATTCAAGTTGCAACTCAATGCTTTATTGAAAAAATAACCATCGATACCTATATTAAACTCGTTACGCTTTTCATTACCCAATTTTGCAGTTTGGCCCCTTAACGATGATATCGCTGCATTATCATAAGCTCCATCAGCCCAAATATAAGATCCTTGTGTTTTGTATACGCTCTCATAAAGGTAATAATCGGCTAAGTTCATGTCACTATTTAAGCTCGCATACGAAGTACTTAGTTTAAGGAAATCAATAAATTTATTATCTGATAAAAAATTCTCATTACTTATTATCCAACCTAACGAAATTGCCGGAGAAAACGCTGTTCGATTTTCAACAGGCAGTTTACCTGAGGCCAATAGAGAACCACTTAATTCAGCATTATATTTCTTATCATACATGTAGTTTAATCTAAAACCTAAATTATTATATTTTTGAGGTTGCAGTGTTCCTTTTTGCATTACAGTATTCGTTAAACCTAACACAGTTGCATCAATATTATGGTTTTGAGCAAAAACACGCTTATAATCAAATTGAGCACTGACCCCAATTCTTCTTGAAAAATCCGGCTTTTGTGCCGCTTGTGTTCCTGGTTTTGAATCTAAGCCATATTGATTCAAACCTCCAATTGAATCGTAAACGATAGACCATACGGGTTCGTAAATTGAATAAGTATTTCTGATACTTTGATTATAGCTATTATTAAAATCGAAGCTTAAATTTGATTTAAACACAAGCCCCTTTAATAATTTTCGCAAGTCTATATCAATCCCATTACTAAACTGGACTGATCGGTTAATACGCTGAGATGAACCTCCGG
>CAIWIS010000553.1 GCA_903912795.1 uncultured Bacteroidales bacterium | reverse complement strand
TGCATGCACATCGCCACGTACACCATGTTCGGGTCCAAACAATGCTACAAGTTTCACATTTTTAGCTTCGAAAAGTATATCAATAGTGGGTTTTAAATCACTATCCACGCCAGTAGGATTTGTTATTAATCCGACCCGTTTGCCTTGGAGCAATTTGAAATTATTCGAACGGAGTATTTCAATGCCGGTGGTTACCTTTACAGCAAAAACTTGTACTGATATCAACACAATTAATAAAAGGATTAGCTTTTTCATTTACTATTACTTAAAGTTATATTGGACATTTATTATTTGGATATTTTTAAAACAGAATGCTATTATAATCATTTATTTGACAGAAAAATTGATGTTATTGCCGTCTCATTCATTTTTCAAACCACTTAGGAACGATGATATTTCTAACTTGTGAATATCTGTAACGCTGGTATCAATTATCAAATCGGATTTGGAAGCCATTTCGGCATCGGAGAGTTGGTTGTTAATGCGCTCGAGCACTTGCCTTTCAGTTACTCCATCGCGTTTTATAACTCGCTGTATTCGTACAGATTGCGGAGCGGTAACGAGAATAATTTTATCGACTAATTTGTAAAATTCACCTTCGAAAAGTATAGCACATTCCAAAAAAAGCATAGTTTCGCTATTAAGCTGCTCACTCCATTTTTTAAAATCGACACGAACAGCAGGATGTACAATTAGATTGAGTTTTCGAAGAAGTTCGGGCTGATTAAAAACAATACCGGCAATGTATGAACGATTCAACACATTGTCGGTATAAGCTTCGGCACCAAAAAGCGCAATTATATTATTTTTAATTTCTACATTTTCGTTTTGCAAACGACGAGCAGCAGCATCAGTATCGTAAACAGAAAACCCTGCTTCACGAAGTTTTGCTGACAAAGTAGATTTGCCGCTACCAATACCACCTGTTATTCCTACTATCAATTTTTTATTATTTCAACGTATGTCCCATACGTAATTTTTTAGTTTGCATGTAAAATGCATTGAATTTATTGGTTTGAATTTCGATAGGTACGTTTTCAACTATCGATAAACCATAAGCCTCTAAACCAATACGTTTAATGGGGTTATTGGTCAATAATTTAATTTTACAAACCCCTATTTCGCGTAAAATTTGAGCTCCAACGCCATAATCACGCTCATCGGCTTTAAAACCTAAATGAAGATTGGCATCAACAGTATCCATACCTTCTTCTTGTAGTTTGTAAGCTTTCATTTTATTCATCAAGCCAATTCCACGGCCTTCCTGATTCATATATACAATTACACCTTTTCCTTCTTTCTCTATCATTTCCATTGACTTGCGAAGCTGTTCGCCACATTCGCAACGCATTGAACCAAAAATATCACCAGTTACACATGATGAATGTACACGTACCAAAATTGGTTCACCTTTTTCCCATTCGCCTTTAATTAAAGCTACGTGTTCCAAACCATTCGAAAACTGTTTAAAAGGAATTAATTTAAACTCACCATGTGCAGTAGGCATATTCACCATTACACCTTTTTCAACTAATGACTCGGTACGTAAGCGATAAGCTATCAAGTCTTTAATTGAAACCAATTTCATATTATATTTTTTCGAAATCTCAATCAACTCAGGTAAACGTGACATGCTACCATCTTCGTTCATAATTTCGATAAGCGCAGCTGCAGGATAAAGTCCAGCTAAACGAGCTAAATCAACGCCAGCTTCGGTATGTCCTGATCTACGTAAAACACCTTTGGAACGGGCACGCAACGGAAAAATATGACCAGGACGACCAAAAGTTTCAGGAGTCGAACTTGAATCGGCCAATGCCAAAAAAGTAGCAGCCCTATCGGGAGCCGAAACTCCGGTAGAGCAACCCTCAAGTTTATCGATACTTACAGTAAAAGGTGTACCATGTATTGAAGTATTGGCTTGCGCTTGCATCTCTAGTTCCAATTCATCACATCGTTCTTCGGTAATAGGGGCACATAGCAAACCTCTACCATTTGTAATCATAAAATTTACAATTTCGGGCGTCATTTTCTCAGCAGCACAAATAAAATCACCTTCATTTTCACGGTCTTCATCATCGACCACTATTACGATTTTTCCTTCTTTGATATCGGCTAATGCCTCTTCTATTGTATTTAAAACTGAATCCATATTATTTAGTTAATTAGTTGAATTGTAAATTTGTTTAAGAGTTAATTTGTTACATTATTCATTTTCAGAATCTTTACTTCAATGAAACTTCTGATTTTTTGCATCAATTTCGCATATTCTTCGACATTAAAAAGTACAGCATCCACAGCTGCTTTGTAAGTGAGAAAAACACCTATAGGCAATAAAATTGACGAACTCAACCACATACCTTGAAATGCAGTCCATAAACCTTCGCGCGCCATTTTTAAACCTGCAGTATCAATTATATAATAAATTATAAACATGACTACCGAAATTACTACTGGTGCTCCCAATCCACCTTTGCGGATGATAGCACCTAGTGGTGCGCCTATAAAGAAAAATATTAAACAAGCAAAGGATAATGTAAATTTACGATGCCATTCAATCTCATGTTTGGTTACATACATCGCTGTTTCGCCCAAATTTAATTTATTAAATTCAATTTGGCCTTTTATTTCGTTGGCTTTTTGCATGGTAGTGACCATTGCCATCTCCATCGAAGGTTTATCTAGCTTTAGAAACAACGAATCGGCATTATAGTTTTCAATTTGAATATTTTCACCTATTTCGAGCGAGCGGTTCCAAGCTGCTTCGCGTCCAAAATACCGTCGGCCTGTCATTTCGGTAGATTGTTCCATTTTTAATCTATCAACTACTTTTGATGTAGAATCGATGGATGATTCAAGTTGTGAAATATTTTTACTAACATGTTGATCTTGAAGTATTGATTCATCAAAACGATTAAAATCAGAATCAAAATCTATTAAAATATTTTTGGTTTTAAACGATTCACGTCGATAAGGAATATTGGTTGAATTCTGTGCTCCAGCCTGACTTTTAAGATTTTCAAAAGTCTCACCATCGTATAATTTAAGCATTAAATACTTTTTATCAGCACTAAATTTCACTCTACCCGAATCGGCAATCATAACTGATGCATTATCAAAACCACCCGAAAAATCATAAATCATCATATCCTTCAACAAACCATTTTGTTTGTCGCGCACGTAAAGGTTTACTCCCGATATTCCAGAGTAAAACTCACCTACAGGAATATCAAATTCAGGCGATTTTTGACGAAGCGAAAGAATTAAAGTCCATAGTTTGGATTGTGTTACGGGCAATACATTATTGGAAAAATAAAAAGCCATTATACAAATCAAGGCAATAAAAACTACCAAAGGACGAATAATTCGAAACAGCGATATACCTGCTGACTTCATGGCAATTAGCTCAAAATTCTCGCCCATATTTCCAAAAGTCATAAGCGATGCGAGCAAAATAGCCAAGGGCAAAGCCATAGGAACAAGCGAAGTAATAGCATATAAAAAGAACTCAGCAATAACACCAATTCCAATTCCTTTGCCAACCAACTCGTTAAAATGTTTCCACAGAAACTGCATCAACAATATAAAAACACATATAACAAAAGTCATCACAAAAAGCGTGATAAATCTTTTAAATACGTATGAATCAATTGTTTTTATCCGAAACATTATTTATGAATTATGCATTTT
>CAIWIS010000552.1 GCA_903912795.1 uncultured Bacteroidales bacterium | reverse complement strand
TACCAATTTTGTGGGTATGCGAAATCGTGGTTGGGAACTTTCCATTAGATGGACTTATAATATAGGAAAATTAAAGTATAACATTGGTATCAATCTCGCAGACATTAAAAATAAAATTACGGATATTGGTGGGCTTGATCCAATTTATACAAGTAGTAGTGCTGCATACAATGTTGGGAATGAACTTCTTGCTTATTATGTATATAAATCGGATGGTTTAATAACTAAAGAAGATGTTATTGATCCAAATGTGCCGAAAATTTCCAATAAAGTGGTAGCAGGGAATGTGAAGCTGTTGGATATTAGTGGACCTGATGGTGTACCGGATGGAAAAATAGATGCAAATGACCGTTACTACGTGGGGACACGGTTCCCGAGGTATCAATTCTCAGCGCCTATTCATCTGGAATGGAACAGTTTTGATGCCTATATCTTTTTGCAAGGTGTTGGTCAATCAACGGGTTTAATTAATCGGTATGCTTCCTCAGTCAATTCAGCAGCTACTCTGGGAAGTTATTTGTCGTGGGAAAAAGATACATGGGATGCTGAAACTAATCCGGGTGGAAAAGTTCCCGCTTTCGGTGGAGATAATGGCGGATTGTCTGATTATTACATGAAAAGCAATGCCTATATTCGGCTCAAAACTTTGACATTGGGTTATAGTTTGGCACAGAAAACACTGACAAAATTAGGAATTGATAAAGTTCGTTTTTATGTGTCCGGCGAAAATGTGTTGACCTTTACCGATTTCTACCAGGGGTTCGATCCTGAGATTCCGGTTAATGTCAATTTATTTAATTACCCGAATGCTTCAACTTTTGTAGTGGGATTTAATATCGGTTTTAAGTAATAGAAAGATTTTAAGAGCCTGTTAAATAACGGGAAAATTATAAAAGCAGTAAGGTGAAAAATGTCACCATACTGCTTTTTTGGGTCTGAATAGTGGAATTTGTTTTTTAAACTGTATATACTTTTAAACAGTCAGTCTAATAAGAGACAGCTATCTATTAATAATTTATTACCAACCCATAAAATGATTTAGGATGAAAAAATCAGCATTAGTTTTCATTTCACTACTTTTAGTAGTTATCCACCTTAGTTCTCAAAATATAGAAGGAAATAGGCACAGCTCCAAAGTCGATGACGCTAAAATGAAATGGTGGAAAGAGGCAAAGTATGGTTTGTTTATTCACTGGGGAGTATATGCCGTACCCGCAGGAAAATGGGGTGATGAGACCTGGTACGCTGAATGGATCATGAAAAGTGCCAAAATTTCGAGGGCAGACTATGCTAAGTTGGCTGAAAAATTCAATCCAACAAAATTTAATGCAGAAGAGTGGGTAAAAATGGCCAAAGATGCCGGACAGAAATACATTGTTTTTACATCGAAGCATCACGATGGTATGGCTATGTTTAAATCCAAAGATCCCTACAATGTAGTGGATGCTACCCCATTCAAACGTGATGTGGTTAATGAACTCGCTGATGCCTGTCGGAAATATGATATAAAGCTGGGTTTGTATTATTCTCAGGCTCAGGATTGGTATCATCCAGGCGGTGCGGTTTGGGAAAATATTGAGTGGGATAGTTCTCACATTGGTAGTATGAACAAGTACATCGATGAAATAGCATTGCCTCAGGTTAAAGAAATTTTGTCGAACTATGGAGATATTGCAGTACTTTGGTGGGATACTCCTGTTGGAATGACCAAAGAGATGGCACAGAAATTAGATACACTTGTTAAACAATACCCCAATTTAATTACAAATGACAGATTAGGTGGAGGTTTTGGCGGAGATCTTGAAACGCCCGAGCAGTTTATACCGGCCACTGGTTTTCCCGGGCGCAATTGGGAAGCGTGTATGACGCTTAATGGCGATTGGGGGTACAATGCCTGGAACGATCGTTGGAAAAGCACGAAAGATGTGGTTCGGATGTTGGTGGATATTGCCAGTAAGGGAGGAAATTTATTGCTCAACGTTGGTCCAAATGCTTATGGGGTAATACCCGAAGTTTGTCAGAATACACTTCGTGAAACAGGTGAATGGCTTAAAATAAATGGAGAAGCCATCTATGGGGCACAAGCATCACCATTCCCCTATCTATATTGGGGGCGTGCTACCCGCAAAGGACAAAAATTGTATTTACAGGTCTTTGACTGGCCTAAAGACGGTAAGTTAGTGGTTCCTTTGAGCAATGTTCTTAAAAATCCGGTATTGTTGGGTTCACTGAAGACGAAATTATCTGTCAAAAAAACAGGAGATCGAAATGTTATCTATCTCCCCGAATATGCACCTGATAAAAATGCTTCAGTAATTGCTATTGATGTTGTAGGTGAAATACAAGTGAATGCTTCACCAAGTGATGGGAAATCAGTTGTTGTAATTGGAAAGAACAAACAATCGGCAACCGAATTGTTGACCGACAATAAACTAACTACAATATGGACAGCAGAAAAAGATGAAAATAAGGTGGTATTGGAAATGGATTTAGGTCATGAGGAGAGTATCAGCGCATCAGGTTTACTCGAAAAAGGAAGAATACATGGTCTGGCAAATCATTTCAAACAAGTGTATGAACTCCAATTTTGGAATGGAAAAGAGTGGGTGAAATTAGTTGATGGTTGGACGAATGGCGGTGGAATTGTCAAAACATTTGAACGGATAAAAGCCCGGAAATTCAGACTTCAACTCGAAGTGGAAAACGGCTTACCTTCGTTGGTTGAATGGGTGTTGTATCGTGGGGAGTAATAGTGTTTGAAGTATTGATATTACAAATCTACTTTGACGAAAAAAAAACAGTAATATGAAAATCTCATATTGCTGTTTTTTGTATTCAGAGTAGCGGAAATTCAAGCATTAGCTGTATACCGTTTGTAAGTTGAATCGCTTTTGAAAAAGAGCGAGAAAATATTTATCTTGAAAATGGCAATATTTCTAATTATTAAACCACAATTATCCCAATGAAAATTTTCTTTCGTAACCTTAAAAGTCATTCTTTTACTCTGCTATTTATTCTACCTGCTTTAATTTTCTCTTTGCATTTGAATTCTCATGCAGCAGAGGCAGCATCTACCAATCAATTGACCGTGCAAAAT
>CAIWIS010000551.1 GCA_903912795.1 uncultured Bacteroidales bacterium | reverse complement strand
TTTTTACGTGAATTAGTGTCGAATGCAGTTGATGCAAGTCAAAAACTGAAAACATTAGCCTCGGTTGGCGAGTACAAAGGCGAATTGGGCGAACTTAAAGTGCGTGTTTCAATTGATAAAAAGAAAGGCACACTTACCATTTCGGACAATGGTATAGGTATGACAGGCGAAGAGATTGAAAAATACATCAATCAAATTGCATTTTCGGGTGCCGAAGAGTTTTTAGAAAAATACAAAAACGATGCACAAGCTATTATTGGTCACTTCGGACTTGGTTTTTATTCATCGTTTATGGTTTCGAAAAAAGTAGAGATTTTTACTCAATCGCACAAGGAAGGTGCTGTGGCTCAACACTGGTCGTGCAAAGGCGATCCGGAATATACACTCGAAGATACCATTAAATCGGAACGTGGAACTGATATTGTGTTGCATATCGACGACGAAAACAAAGATTTTCTGGAAGATACCAAAATTCAGGAATTGCTAACTAAGTATTGTAAGTTTTTACCTGTAGAAATTGCTTTTGGTAAGAAAAAAGAATGGAAAGATGGTAAAAATGTTGAAACTGATGAGGACAATATTATCAACAATCCAAATCCGGCATGGACACGCAAACCAGCTGATTTAACCGACGAAGATTATAATAAATTCTATCACGAGCTTCATCCAATGGGCGAAGATCCACTTTTCCACATACATCTCAATGTTGATTATCCGTTCAACCTCACTGGTATTCTTTATTTCCCCAAAATAAAAAATAATATCGACATGCAACGTAATAAAATACAGTTGTATTGCAATCAGGTTTTTGTAACCGACCATGTCGAAAACATTGTACCTGAATATCTTACTTTGCTTCATGGTGTGATTGATTCGCCAGACATTCCATTGAATGTTTCGCGAAGTTACTTGCAAAGCGATGCGAATGTGAAGAAAATTTCGGGCCATATTACCAAAAAAGTAGCCGACCGCTTAGCCGAAATTTTTAAAGCCGACCGTGCTAATTTTGAGGAAAAATGGGATAACCTCAAGGTGTTTATACAATACGGAATGTTGAGCGATGAGAAGTTTTACGAGCGTGCCGAGAAATTTGCATTATTGAAAAATGTGGATGGCAAATATTTTACGTTCGAAGAATATAAAACGCTTGTAGGCGAAAATCAAAAAGATAAGAATGGCGATTTAATTTACTTGTATGCAAACAGTGCTGATGAGCATTATAGCTATATTCAAGCTGCCAAAGATAAAGGCTATGATGTGCTTATAATGGACGGACAGTTGGATGTGCATGTGGTGAGTCAGTTGGAACAAAAGTTTGAAAAAACCCGTTTTGTACGTGTTGACAGTGACGTAATTGACAAAATTATTCAGAAAGACGATGTTGATAAAGTAACACTAACCGATGAGCAGCGTGATGCTTTGGTTGCCGTTTTCGATTCGCAACTTCCAAAAGTGGAAAAGGCTAACTTTATTGTCACTTTCGAACAACTATCGGCCACTACAAATCCAGTATTTGTAACTCAAAACGAGTTTATGCGCCGCATGAAAGAAATGTCGGCACTGCAGGGTGGTATGATGAGTTTTTATGGCGAAATGCCCGATAGCTACAGCTTGGTAGTTAATACAGCGCACCCTGTTATAGTGAAACTATTGAGCGACGAAGAAAAAGCATGTGCCACCGAAGTAGCTCCTTTTGCAAAT
>CAIWIS010000550.1 GCA_903912795.1 uncultured Bacteroidales bacterium | reverse complement strand
CCTGTAGCCACAAAGTCCTCAAAATTTGTGCCTGTAAATGATGCCCCATTTACATTATCGTGTGTAATGGTTATGATTTCTTTAACAGAGCCATCGTTACAAGCAGCTTCTTTTAAGCTGCTTGTATCGTAAGTAATCGTCGGTATAGGGGTTTCAATTAATTCTAAAACCGTACCTTCCCACCAACCCGCAAGTGGAGGATTGCCACTTTCTTCACTGGTAATGTATCCATCTATACTCCAGACACTTCCATCAAAGGAAAGAATACTACCATATTGACTTGTATATACAGTTTGACCATTGCTAGTTCCCGATTCTGTAAAAACGTGGTCTATATACCAACCATCATAATTTGAAACATATTTTTTAGCTTCGAAAATAAAGTTATATTCCTCTCCATACATTATGCCGGCACTCGTAGATGCATAAGCCCTTACGAAATATTTTATTCCACCTGTTAAATTTGTAAGTTGGCTAGTGAAATCACCTGCACCTGTTCCATCGGAAGTATGATTGTTAGCAATGGTTGGCTTGGCGCTGGTGCTCCAGCATATGCCTCTTCCGGTTACTTCAATACCATTAAAAGCGGTGATATAACCACCGCAAGTTGCAGTAGTACTATTAATATTTGAAACTACATCGGTTTTAATTTGCACACCGAAAATAATGGTTAGAGTCTTTCCATACCTTGTTCCAGAGGCATTTGTAGCATACGGCCTGATATAATATATTGTATTCTCAACAAGGTCGGTAAGAGTTGCTGTAAAGTTTCCGTTGCCAGCACCGTTGTTGGTTTTATTATTCAAAACAGTAGGGTTTTCGGAAGTGCTCCAGCACACACCCCTTGCAGTAACTGCCGAAGTTCCGGAGGATGTGAATGCAACCTGACAGCTAGCCGTTGAGGTTCCATACGACATAATTGTTGACGATACTTTTGGTAAACGATTTAACACATAAACATAGCTATTGTTATTATTCATTCGCTGGTCAATTTTTTGCCAATCTGTACCATTTGCCGAAACTAATAATGTAAATGTAGTAGCACTTTGATATTCTAACTGAATACTATCTATTGTTTGAATTTCGCCCAAATCAACAATATAAGTAACCAGAGCAGTTGGAGGTCTTGTATATCCACTATGGTCAAGAGCAAAGCTTGTCCATCTTGTAGATGGTTTGTCATCGACTGTAGTAGCTACACTCCAGCCACTATTAGTAGTTGCACTTTTATTCTTAGCTACATTCACTCCATTGCTAAAAGCCTGAATTTCATCTAAATTAGCTACTCCACTATTAGAAGTATAATAACAGGCATATTTAATATAACGTATATTCTGTATCTGAATATTGGAGTAAGTAAATAAACCTTGTGCAAAATCCTTATGGTCCACCAACGACCAGTTTGTGGCATCTGTTGAAACGAGAAAATCGAACGAATAATCAGAACTCAATGATCTACCACTATCGTCAATATCTAACTTCAGGCTATCTAAATTATAAGGTGCACCCAAATCTATAACAACATAATGAGGACCATTTAACGTTGGACCACTAAATCTATCATCATTGGTTCGCGTCACATAATCATCTGATAACCAACTCGTATTCAAATCGCCATCAACCACTTTGCTTACATTGTAATCGTAAGAATTAGAGCTGGTTGTAATGGTTTTACCTACAGCTAAATTCAGACCATCGGAAAATATTTTCATCTCTTGCAAAGCTATTCTGGTGAAATTTGCGCTTAAGGTGGTAGCAAACTTTACATATCGAACTTGAGTTGAATCATCAACTAATGGAGCCGACGTGCCTATTTGTGTAGCAATTGGTGTGTTGTTCTGTATGGTAAAGGCATTACTTTCCACAAAGTTTGACGACGAACCGGTTTTACTAAAGCCAGTAAGCGTACCATGTAATGCATTAGTTGACAGATCTGTAATTGTTGAAATTGACGAATTATCACCTCCTGCCGTTCCTTG
>CAIWIS010000549.1 GCA_903912795.1 uncultured Bacteroidales bacterium | reverse complement strand
CCCCAAGCCCCTAAAGGGGATGTAGAGTTACTTTCGTCTTTAAATAAATGGTATATTATATTTGAACATTTACTTACAGTGGTTTATGTTTTTGTTTCAGCTCTCCCTCTTGGACTTGAACCGAAAAATGATCGTTTCCTCTGATTAATAGAATATAAAATGAAAAAAACTGAACTACTTTTCAGTAATTCAGCTTTTCAGCTCTCCCTCTTGGACTTGAACCAAGGACCCTCTGATTAACAGTCAGATGCTCTAACCAACTGAGCTAAGGAAGAATTTGTATTTATTTTTTTAATAAACGAGGTGCAAAAGTAACTGCTTTTACCGAAATATGCAATATCTTTGCAAAAAAATAACAAATAAAATGATGAAAAAAGTTTTAGGAATGGGTAATGCCCTGACAGATATTTTGTTACAAATAAGTAACGATGAAGTTTTAAATAAACTTAACTTGCCCAAAGGTAGTATGCAATTGGTTGATGAAGGTAAATCGGAGGAAATTTTATCATTATTAACTGAAACTACACCCGTGATGGCTACAGGAGGTTCAGCTTCGAATACAATTAATGGTATTGCTTGCTTGGGTGGTGTTGCCGGTTTTATTGGTAAAGTAGGACGCGATTCGGTGGGCGAATTTTTTAAACGCGACATGCTAAATAATGGCGTAATGCCGCATATTGAATTGAGCAATACGAAAAGTGGAAATTGCACAGTTTTGGTGTCGGCTGATGGAGAACGAACTTTATGTACATTTTTAGGTGCAGCTTGCGAAATTAGCGCTTCGGACTTACGTATGGATATGTTTCAGGGATACGATATATTTCATATCGAAGGGTATTTAGTACAAAACCACGATTTGATACGTACGGCTGTTAAAATGGCGAAGCAAGCAGGCTTAATTGTATCAGTGGATTTGGCTAGTTATAATGTGGTAGAAGCAAATCTCGAATTTTTAAATGAAATGATTAGCGATTATGTGGATATAGTTTTTGCTAACGAAGAAGAAGCACGTGCATTTACAGGTAAAGAACCGGAAGAGGCTTTGATACACATATCGGATCATTGCGATATTGCTGTTGTGAAAATCGGAAAAGAAGGATCCTACATTAAATCCGAAAGTACCAACGTAAAAGTACTTCCACGGTTGGCAAATTGCATTGACACTACAGGAGCAGGCGATTTGTATGCTGCTGGCTTTTTATACGGATTGGCTTGCGATTACAATCATGAGTTGTGTGGCAAAATTGGCTCTTTGGTATCGGGCAAGGTAGTAGAAGTAATTGGCGCTAAAATGTCGGATAAGGTCTGGGGGCAAATACATGATGAAATTAAACGGATGTTGTAAATAAAGACAACTGACGACAGACGATAGACAACAGAAAGTCAAATTTCTAATTTTTAATGGTCTAAAGTAAAGAGCAAAATTTTTAAAAACATCCAATTGAGGATGTCTCGAAAGAAAGAAGAACGCAAATTACGCTAATATCCGCAAATTTTCAAAAATCATAAATAATTATATTTCAACAAATTATATAAATGCAAAATAATAGAATTTGTGAAAATTTGCGTAATTTGCGTTCAAAAAACTCTTTTGATACAACCTCTTAGGGTGAGGGCTTAGCTTTGAACAACCACAATTTCCGAACTTACTTTAATTGCTTTGCGGTATAAGGCTCCTACTCCGCAATAGGTTTCTTCCGACATTTTTACAACTTTCTCTAACTTATCAAGTGGTAAGTCCTTTCCTGTAAATGTATAGATAACATGCATTTGGTAATAATGCTTGGGATGTTCGTCGGTTACATCGCCTTGTACTTCGATATTTACATTATCGAATTCAACACGCATTTTTTTCAACATAGATACTACATCCATGCCTGTGCAACCACTTAGAGCTGCTAGCATTAGTTTTTTAGGACTTGGGCCTATGTCGTTTCCACCGCCTGCTTCGGGTGCATCCATAGTTACTTTATGACCATTTATTTCGGCCTGGAAAGTCAAATTGCCTTTCCATTGTGTTTTTACACTGTGTTTATCTGCCATATTTTATTTTTATAAAGTTGAATTTATTGTTTCTAACAGTGTTATTGTACTTTTTGTTCAAAAAATAACCCGTTACCGAATTCCTAATTTCGATAACGGGTATTAATGATTCTATGTTTGATTGTCTTTCGTTTTTTCGGAAAAAGTCTATTATTCGCACTCTTTAGCCCCCAATAGGGGGTTTGGGGGTCAATAAAATACTAATTTATAAAATCTATTATATTGGAAGAACGATAAAAATTATTTTTTACGTTCGTCAAGTGCTTTTTTAACTAAAGCAGGTACTTCCACCGGAAGACGAGCCACCGGCACGCCAATAGCCTCGAATGCTGCTATTTTTTCTTCGGCAGTACCACTACCGCTTGATATGATTGCACCAGCATGTCCCATACGTTTTCCTTGTGGTGCTGTTTGACCAGCAATAAAGGCAACTACTGGTTTTGTAACATGCTCCTTGATGTATTGCGCAGCACGCTCTTCGGCATCGCCACCAATCTCACCTATCAAAACTATGGCTTCTGTTTCAGGGTCGTTTTCGAAACGTTCGAGAAGTTCTTGGTAATACAATCCCGATACCGGATCGCCACCAATTCCTACACAGGTGCTTTGACCTAAACCATTTTGTGTAAGCAAACTTACCATTAAATAAGTAAGCGTACCACTACGACTCATAAGACCAACATTGCCTTTTTTGAAAATATTTACAGGTAAAATGCCTATCATCGATTCTTCGGGCGTAATCAATCCGGGGCAATTTGCACCAATCAATTCAACACCTTTTTTCTTTAAGTATGCAGTTGCTTTTACCATATCGAGCGTAGGTACACCTTCGGATATACAAACTACAAGTTTAATACCTCCTTCGGCAGCTTCGAGTATAGCATCGGCAGCATAAGGCGCAGGTATAAATATAACCGATACTGTTGCACCAGTGGCATTTACAGCATCTTCAACTGAGTTAAATACAGGTACATTGTGAACTAGCTGACCACCTTTTCCGGGCGATACACCTGCTACAATTTTTGTTCCATAAGCCACCATTTTGCCAGTGTGAAAACTTCCATCGCGTCCGGTAATACCTTGTACCAGTACTTTTGTGTCTTTATTTATTAATATGCTCATCTTAATTTCAGTTTATTATGTTTCTAAAGTTCATAAGGTTTGTAATGTTATAAACTTTTTACTAATCGAATAGCTTCTTTAGCAGCTTCGCTGAGCGATCCAACAATAGGTAAGTTGTGTTCGGCAATTATGCGTAATCCTTCTTCGGCATTAGTGCCCGATAACCGAATAACAATTGGAATGTCCACTTTCAGTTGGTTTAGAGCAGTTATAAGTCCATTGGCCACATCGTCGCAGCGGGTAATTCCTCCAAAAATATTAATCATAATCACTTTTACATTTTTGTCGGACATAAGCAGGTTCATGGCATCGACTACTTTCTTGGGACTTGAGCTACCACCAATGTCGAGGAAGTTAGCCGGTTCACCACCAAAATGTTTGATAACATCCATCGAAGCCATAGCCAAACCAGCACCATTTACCATACAGCCGATATTTCCATCGAGACGAATGTACGTTAATCCACTTTCTTTAGCTGCAATTTCTTTTTTCTCATCCTCGGTAGGCTCATTCATTATTTCGATAGAAGCTTGGCGATAAAGTGCATTGTCGTCGAAGTTCATTTTGCCATCAATAGCTTTTAAAACATTTCCGTCGGTAATTACCAAGGGGTTAATTTCAACTATCGAAGCGTCGGTATCGATAAATAATTGATACATCTTTTTGAATATATCAGTGGCTTGTTTCACCAACGAAATATCGTCGAAAAGTTTAAAAGCTATTTTACGAGCCATAAAATCGGTCATGCCCAAATCAGGGTCAATTGGAATTTTATGTATAGCATCCGGGTTTTCTTTAGCTACCTCTTCAATTTCAACGCCACCCTCGGCACTTGCCATAAATAAAACCGATTTTGTGTTTCTATCAATGGTCAGACCCACATAATACTCTTTTTTAATTTCAACAGCATCGGCTACCAATACTTTTTCAACAGTACAGCCTTTAATGTCCATGCCTAAAATCTTTTGTCCTGCTACAACGGCCTCTTCTACTGTTTTGGCTAGTTTTACGCCACCTGCTTTTCCTCTACCACCAACCAAAACTTGTGCTTTAACTACTACCATACGGTTAAGTTCGCGTGCTGCTTTTTCTACTTCGTCAATTGTGTAGCACAATACATCGTCAGGAACAGGGATGTCGTACTGGCGAAATAAATTTCGTGCTTGATACTCGTGAATCTTCATCAGTTTTTTCTTTTAAATGTGTTATATATCTATAATAGGAAATCTTATTCTTAGAATTTGTAAAGTAATATAAAAAAATAGATT
>CAIWIS010000548.1 GCA_903912795.1 uncultured Bacteroidales bacterium | reverse complement strand
CTAAGAGCTGCAATGACAGCAATGAAGAAAATTGTATAGGAAGCTCACATTAAAATAAAAAAACGCAAAGCTGTAAAAATTACATTGCTTTGCGTTTTTTTTGTGCTGTTTGCACAACAAACACATTAATTATAATTAGGCAATACCGAATATTTTTTTGAATAGCGGAGATGTTGGTCTACATAATTCTCAGTATAACTTACTTTTACGTCGGTTATTTTACCCGATTTATCTTTTACAAGCGTATATACGGGGTTTACAAATCCACGATAAGGAGCAAGATGTAATTTTTCATATCTTCCGAGAATCTCAGCATGTAAAACCGGATTTACTTTTACGGCATAACTTTCGACCAATTCTTTGCCTTTTTCAAAATTACCAGTTGATTTTATTTCTTGTATTTGTGCTAATAACTGGCCAAAGAGTGCTCTAACTTTTACATAATCATTTACCACAACATAGGTTTCGCCATTTCGTTGCTTCATTTCAATAACTTTATCGACAGCACCTTTTTCGAACACCCATGAAGCTATTAACTGACGGTTGCGCATATGAGCCTCTTCGATATTTTTACCAGGTTTAATGCGAGTGAGTTGTGTCATAAGTCCGTTCATCAGAAACTGATAATACTCCGCTTTATAAGCCTCGTCGCTTGGTAACAATCCAAGTTTAATCATAATCGGGTCGCCCATATAATACAATCCAAATAGGTCGGCACGTGCCTCTTCAAGCGTTGAACCATACGCTTTTAAAGCATCGGGATCAACGCCAGGAAGTAATTTGCCAGAACCATGACCAAGACATTCGTGCAAGTCAGTGTGCAAATTATTGGTAAGCGAAGCGAATTTCTTGGCGCGTTCTATTTCAATGTTACTCCACATAAACTCTTCGGCAAAACCATTGCCAAGCGATGCTTTATCGTATGCTTCGGTTATGTTTTCAATGGTTACCGATTTGGAACCATAATCCCTACGAATCCAATTTGAATTTGGTAAATTAACGCCGATAGGTGTAGCCGGATAGCAATCGCCGCCAAGCATAGCTGCCGTGATTACTTTTGCTGATACACCTTTCACTGTTTCTTTTCTAAATTTAGCATCGATAGGCGAATTGTCTTCGAACCATTGGGCATTGTTACTAATAATCTGCGTGCGTTTGGTGGCTTCAATGTTTTTGAAATTGATAAGCGATTCCCAACTGGCTTTCATGCCAAGTGGATCGCCGTAACTTTCGGTAAAACCATTGATAAAGTCAATTTGAGAATCAATATCCTGCACCCATTTTATGGCGTATTGATCAAAAGTTTTTAAATCGCCAGTTGTGTAAAATGCTATTAATGTTTCAATTATTTCGCGCTGTTTGTTGTTTTCGGCAACTTCTGATGCTTTTGTTAACCATTTTACAATGCGCTCAATAGCAGCGCTATACATGCCGCCAATACGATACGTTTTTTCGGTAATTACGCCTTTTTCTTTTGCTAATTTGCTATTAAGTCCGTATGAAATAGGCGTATTGTCGGCCGGATTTTTCATTTTGGCATAAAAGTTTTCAACCTCAGCTTGCGTAACGCCTTCGTAGTAATTATTAGCCGATGTTTGAATTAAATCCACGCCCGCTTCCTGATTGGTTCGTTTGGCGTAAAGCGTTGCATCGAAAATAATAGGACTAATACGTGCAATAAATTTAGTAATGGTTTCGCCTGGCCTTACAATCGCAATGCATTGCGTCTGTACAGATCGCACAGCATCTACAAAGAATTTTTTAGAGAATTTGGGAGTGAATTTATCTTCGGAATAATGATGATGAATGCCATTTCCCATCCATATTTGTTTTAGATAGATTGTGAAATTCTTAAAATCACTCGTGTTTCTATCGCCTTTATAATTGATGTAAATAGCTTCGAGTGTACGTCGAATGGTTAAGTTGTTTTTGTGATTTTGGTCAAAGAGTATATCACGACCTTCGATGGAGGCCTGCGAAAGATAATAAATCATTTCTTTTTGTTTTAAACTTAGTTTTTCGAAGTCCGATACTTGGTAACGAAGAATTTCGATATCGGCAAATTTATCAACGGAATAAACAAACGGTTTTTCGGTGGCGGTGGCATCTTGATTATTGCTAAAAGCGAATACAGCTGCAGTCATAATTGTTATTAATTTTTTATACATAATATTGTACGATTGTTTAATTTTTAGGACGGCAAAGGTAAAAAAAATAATTATCTTTGCACACATGCTTCATAATTTTATATCATCACAAATTAAAGCCGAGTTACCATTTGAACCTACCGACCAGCAAACCGATTTGCTCGAAAAGTTAGGCGAATTTTTAATGTCGACCGATTCGCAAAAAGTGTTTTTGTTGCGCGGTTATGCAGGTACAGGTAAAACATCTGTGGTAAGTGCTTTAGTACGTGCATTGAATGGTTTGAAGCAAAAAACTATGTTGCTAGCACCCACAGGCAGAGCTGCCAAAGTCATTTCGGGATATTCGGGATTTCCAGCTTTTACCATTCACAAGCGCATTTATAGGCAAAAAGCCATGGGCGATTATCGTTTTCAGTTAGCTGACAACTTATTCAATCACACCCTTTTTATTGTGGATGAAGCATCTATGATTTCGAATATTGGTGGCGATACCGAGTTTGGCTCAGGCCGATTGCTAGATGATTTAATTGAATTTGTTTATGGTGGCGATGGATGTAGCTTATTGCTGCTAGGTGATACCGCTCAGTTGCCTCCCGTAATGCAGCCTCACAGTCCGGCACTCGAAAAAGATAAATTAGCCGGTTATGGTTTAAAAGTATACGAGTTTACACTTACACACGTGGTTCGTCAGGCACTCGAGAGTGGCATTTTGCATAATGCCACACGTTTACGCGAAATGCTTCACGATGATAAAACCTCAGAATTTCCCGTATTCGAAACGGATGGATTCACGGATATTAAACACTTGAATGGTATGGATTTGATCGACGAAATACAGCGTGCATACAATGGAGTAGGAGTGGAGGATACCATTGTGGTTACGCGTTCAAACAAGCGAGCCAATATGTATAACAATGGCATTCGTAATCGGGTTTTGATGAAAGAAGATGAGCTTACAAATGGCGATTTATTGATGGTAACCAAGAATAATTATTTTTGGAATAAACCTTATAAGGAAATTGATTTTATTGCTAATGGCGATGTGCTTGAAGTGGTACGAGTACGTAAACATCGCGAAATGTATGGTTTTCGGTTTGCCGACTTAAGTTTGCGATCGCTCGATTATAATTGGGAGATTGATGCGCGTATTTGGTTGGATTTGTTGCAATGCGAATCACCTGCACAAGCTAACGAAATGCATCAGAAACTATTCGAAGCTGTAGCTCAGGATTATCCTGAGATTACCAATCGACGTCATCTGATAAAAATTATATACGAAAATGAGTTTTTCAATGCCTTACAAGTTAAGTTTGCGTATGCTGTAACATGCCACAAGGCGCAAGGTGGCCAATGGAAAAAAGTGTTTGTTGACCCGGGTCAAGTGGCCGACGAACGTTTGAATAGCGATTTTTACCGTTGGATGTACACTGCCGTTACGCGTGCCAGTGAGTCGGTTTTTTTGGTAAATTTTCCCGTAAAATAATATACAGAATTAAACTCAAAATACAGTTGCAATCAGATTTTACTTATTGCATGTTATTGTAAAAATAAGTACCTTTGTGCTCCCAAATTATTTCTGATTTTATATTACTTGAACAATAAATAATAGACAATAATATGCTTACAAACAACGATTTACAACAAATTGACTCAAAGGGTATTAGCCAAGCACAAATTAATGAGCAGCTTCGTAGTTTCGAAACTGGTTTTCCTTTTCTGAAAATAATTAGTGCTGCATCGCCTCAAAATGGAATAGTAGTTTTCGAAAACAATAGGATTGATTCCTTGCTGAGCGTATGGGACGATTATTTGAAAAGCAATGCATCTATTTTGAAATTTGTTCCCGCTTCGGGTGCAGCAAGTCGTATGTTCAAGGATTTGTTTGAGTATTTGGATGCAGATTATACGTTTCCGACCAAAGCTGCAGAAAAAAAGTTTTTTGATGATTGTAAACATTTTGCTTTTTACAATGAATTAAATAATTGTTGTTTGAAAAACAATGCTAAAAGTATTGATCAACTAGTATCTGCTGGTGAAACTAAAGCTGTTATAGCTAACTTATTGCAGCAAAATGGACTTAATTACGGTTCACTTCCCAAAGGATTATTGCTTTTCCATTCATACGCCAATGGGCAGCGCACTTCGCTTCAGGAGCATTTAGTTGAAGGTGCAATGTATGCTTCAAGTGCTTCAAACGAAGTTAATATTCATTTTACAGTATCAACAGAGCACCGTGTATTGTTCGAAAAACACGTAGCCGAATCGGTATCAACATTCGAAAAATCACTTGGTAAAAAGTTCAATATTAGTTTTTCCGAACAAAAACCTTCGACCGATACCCTTGCCGCCGACGAATTTAACCAACCATTTCGCGAAAACGACAAACTGCTTTTCCGTCCGGGTGGACACGGTGCACTTATTGCTAACCTCAACGATTTGGCTGCTGATGTAATTTTCATTAAAAATATTGATAATGTTGTTCCTGATTCACTTAAAGATAAGACAATTACATTTAAAAAAGTGATTGCAGGCTTACTGGTTCAATTGCAACAAAAAACATTTGAATACCTCCGAATACTCGATAATAATGATATAGAAAGTGCTTTGTTGACTGAAATAGCACAATTCTGCAAAAATGAACTGAATAATTTGAATCCGAATTTTGAAACATTATCCGTTGACCAACAAAAAGCGTATTTAAAATTTAAACTGAACCGTCCGATTCGTGTTTGTGGAATGGTTAAAAATACGGGTGAGCCAGGTGGTGGTCCATTTTTAACTGTAAATCAAGATAATACAATTTCAACTCAAATACTTGAAAGCTCGCAAATTGATTTATCAAATCCTACTGAAAAAGATAAAATGATGCAGTCAACCCACTTTAATCCGGTGGATTTGGTTTGTGCTGTAAAGAATTACAAAGACGAAAAATTTGATTTGATCCAATATGTTGACAAACAAACAGGCTTTATTTCACTCAAATCAAAAAATGGTAAAGAGTTGAAAGCTTTGGAATTACCCGGTTTATGGAATGGTGCTATGAGCGATTGGAATACTATTTTTGTAGAAGTGCCTATCGAAACATTCAACCCCGTTAAAACTGTAAACGACTTGCTTCGCCCCGAACATCAGTAGGAGACGACGGACAGCAGACAACAGATAATAGACAACGGATTGATTAAGGACAAAAGTTTCAACAATAACAACTCATAACGTGCGAAGCACCAAATAACGCGAAGCAAATAACGCAAAGCTTATAACGTGTGAAGCACTAAATAACGCGAAGCCAATAACGTGCGAAGCACTAAATAACGCGAAGCCAATAACGTGCGAAGCACCAAATAACGCGAAGCAAATAACGCAAAGCTTATAACGTGCGAAGCACTAAATAACGCGAAGCAAATAACGCACGGAGTGCAAATAACGGCGCAGCCCAATTCTCCTTGCATATTCGGCTTTTTGTGCTAACTTTGTGGTTCGGATAAAATGCATAATTCATAAAAAATGTTTCGGATAAAAACAATTGATTCATACGTATTTAAAAGATTTATCACG
>CAIWIS010000547.1 GCA_903912795.1 uncultured Bacteroidales bacterium | reverse complement strand
TCGAGCAAATACAAGATTTGCCCGTTGGTGCTGCGAAATTCATCGGCAGCCCATTTCTCAATCGCATTCATTGTATCGGAGTCGATACGCAATACAAAGCTTTTATTTTTTGTTTCTTTAGCCAAAATCAACGTGCTTATTGGTGCAAAGTTCCAGCATTTACAACAGGTTGAGCTCCTTCTTCGCTACAAAGAACTACCATTAAGTTGCTAACCATGGCTGCTTTTTTGTCATCGTCCAAATCAACCACTTCTTCGTCGGCCAGTTTTTTCAAAGCCATTTTTACCATGCCTACAGCACCTTCAACAATCTTTTCGCGAGCTGCAATAATAGCATCGGCTTGCTGGCGACGAAGCATTACTGCTGCAATTTCGGGGGCATAAGCCAGGTAGTTTATGCGCGCTTCCACCACTTCGATTCCCGAAATTGAAAGCCGTTCGTTGATTTGTGTTTCGAGGATGTCATTCACTTCTTCGCCTCCAGAGCGTAAAGTCAAGTCGCTTTCGGCAGCTGTACCTGTGTGGTCGTAAGCGTACAATCCTGCCACATGGCGTAAGGCTGAATCGGACTGAATTTTTACAAAATGTTCATAGGCTTTCATTTTCTGACCCACATTATCCACTGCAGGTGTGCCTGGAGTAGAAACTGTCATCGAAGCATTATCCACATCGAACGATGCTTTGTAAGTATCGGCTACCCGCCAAACTACCACCAGCCCAATCATTATCGGATTTCCAGTTTTGTCGTTCACTTTAATGGGTTCCGCATCGAGATTACGGGCTCGCAATGTAAGTTTTTTCTTGGTGTAAAAAGGATTAACCCAAAAAAAGCCATTGTCTTTCACTGTTCCTTCGTACTCGCCAAAGAAAATCATCACGCGAGCTTCGTTGGGTTCAATTTGCATAAAACCGCCCCACATAATGCTGTTTGCAATTAATAAAACTACATAGCTAATGATCAAAGTTACAGTAAGTGCTGTCGATAACTCAGCGTTCGCTGTCCAGATAAAGAGTACAACTATTCCAATCAAAAAGAGTAAATTAAAAAGCAGCATTGGTATGCCCGAAAGCTTTACTCCACTAAAAATTTCTTCTTTTGTTTTCATTTTCTTCTAAATTTATTTTGATATTAATTTGATATCACAAAGATTCAGAAAAATATTTTGAATAACCAAGTAATTAGACGATTATTTTTCAAATAAAATGAAAATATATTGAAAGAATAAATTTTGGAAAGAGATAAGTTTGAATTATATCCGCTTATAAATAAAATTAGGTAGTATTTTGAAAAGAATGGCTATCAATTTCCACCTTTTCGAAACATAAACTATTTCGCGCTTTGCATTTATAGCTTTTACTATTTGTTTACAAGCTTTTTCTGTTGTTGCTACCCAAAACTTTCCATCGCCTTTTGCCATATCGGTATCCACAAATCCGGGGCGAATGTCGGTTATAGTAATGGGCATTTTCAGTGAGCAAACTTTCTGACGCAATCCTTCGGTATAGTTTATCTGATAATCTTTAGAAGCATTATAGGCTGGTGCATCTTTGTTACCACGCAATCCGGCAATGGAACTAATTACCACTAAATGACCACTTTGCTGCGCAATAAAATAATTCATTGTCCAATCTACAATATTGGTAAAACCCATCACATTGGTTTGGCAAGTTGCTTGTTCAACGTCGAAATTCAATTCTCTGTTTATTTCTCCGGTTCCCGAACTGAGTATTAGCAAATCGAGTCCTCCAAGCTCCTGAACAATCGCTGTTAAGGTCGAAATAGTATTTTCAAAAAGGGTAATATCCATTTGTATAGGCACGCATAGTTCGCCAAGCTCATGCTGCAAATCGGTCAATAACTTAATTC
>CAIWIS010000546.1 GCA_903912795.1 uncultured Bacteroidales bacterium | reverse complement strand
TAGTGCCAAAAGTTAGTTGACAATAGTAATAATAAAAACCATCCTGAGATGTGCTAATGGTAAGATTTTTTTCAGTTGCTCCTTCTAATGCTATTCCACCTGTATTCGAATTTTCTTTATCTTTGAACCATTGATAGCTTACATTTTTGCTTCCGCCAGAGTAGTCAACAGTCAGAACTGGTGCAGTTTCGTTTTTACATATTTGCTGCGATAAGGGTTGTTTTGCAATAGTTGGAGTTTCAAATACTTCTACTTTAAATGCATAACTCAATACTTCGCATCCAATATTATTTTGTTTTACTTCGCAATAATAATATTTAATACCCGCTTCGGTGCTCGGTGGGGTAAATGCTTGTTTGTTCGCATCATTAATTTTCGTCCAATTGGATTTTGTTGTATCGTTTGACGCATACCATTGATATACAAAACTACCGCTTCCGCCTTGTGCCTGTATTTGCAAAGCATTGAGAAGCGTATTTTTACATACCGATTGATTGTTGTTTTGATACGAAGTAATTATTGGGTCTTTAACAACTTCGATATGAGCAGTTTCGCTGGTTGCCGAGCCGCAATTGCTACCGTTCATAGTAATTGTGCAATAGTAGTAGCTGTGGGCAATGTCTTGAAAAGCAGTTGGTTGATAACTCAGTGAGTTAGCACCAATAATTGGCGTACCACCATAATTTTTATTTTCATTGTTTTTGTACCATTGCACTTTTTGAGTACCAGTGCCTCCTGCACATATCACAGTAAGTGGCTCAATTATAGCTCCTTTACAAACTGTTTGATTTGCTAATGGTTGTGTTGTAATGAGCGGATTGTCAACTATTTCAACTGTAATTGAATCGGGATTTTGGTTATCGCAAGTATTTGTATTAGAGTCACTTATATTTAAAAGTTTAAAAGCTTGTTTGCCAGTTTTTATGGTTGAAACTTGTATGGAAATAGTGTCGTTACCAGTTTGTGAACTAATTTGTTGAACAGGCTGATTGTTTATGCTATAATTAATACTGTATGGTCCATTTCCATTTTGACAAACTAACTTTACAACTGCATCAGCTGCACCCAAACAGAAATCTTTATTACTTACCAATTTTGCTCTTAGCAAAGGTTTTACGTATATGGTATAACTAAACTCATTTCCTTCGCATAAGCCTGACGTTGGTATTATTTGGTAAACTAAAGTACCTATAGAGTCGGATGTGTTTGTAATTGTTTCAGCTTCAATTAGATTGCCTGAACCATTTTTTGCACTAGTGTTTAGATTAGGAGTTTTTGAAATGCTCCATTTATATGTAGCCGATTGCTGGGTTGTGCCTAATGTAATACTTGAAAATGAAGTTCCGCTACAAATTGTTTGTTGTTTTTCGGTTATATTTAGTTCAGGAATTTCATTTACGGTGAGACGAAGCGATGCAGTGGCCGATTGTTGACAATCACTTACAATTGCAACTTCTATGTTGAATAATTTTGCTGCATTAAATTCAATAACTGGAAATGCGGATGCATTTGAAGTACTATTCACAAATTTATAGTCTTTCGAATTTATATTGGTACCTGTAATTGTCCATTTATATTGGCCAATTTTTCCGTAGTTCGAATTATAAAAAGGTTGAATACTTTTGTTTGAAAAATCAACGGAATAAACGCCGTTTTTGGGAATACAAACAGCCAAGCTATCTTTTGGAATGGACACAGATGCTCCACCTGCTACAAAAATATTTTCAGGTTCAGAAATAACTGTTCCACAAGCATTTACTACTTTTAGTTTTATTGCGTATTGTCCAGGTTTTGTGAACTTAATTACTGCGTCGTTTAGGTTAGTGATAAATGAATATCCATTAATATCTGCGCCATTAACCGGTTCTACTATCCACGAAAATACGGGAGCACTGCATGATTGGTTTAGTACATTCGACGTGTTTTTGAAACTTACTGTATTGTCGATGCATATTGAATCGGTCGATGCTATAAATGAAACTACCGAAATGGGCTCCACCATTACACTTTTTTCGTTTATGGAAACTGCCTGACACAAGTCTTGATTTTGAGCCTCAATGCGCACTTCCCAACATCCAGCAACTGTTATTGCTGAGGCAGGAATAGTCAAATTGTTTTTGGTGTCAATCCATTTTAAATCCGTAACTGGAACAAAATTTTTTGTTCCCGGTTTTTTGTAATACCAATAAAAATAGGATGCCTCTTTGCAACCTGATGTTCCGTAATAGCCTGGAATAGTAATGTTTTCGAAAAATATGGGTTTATTGATACAACTTTTGGCAGGTGCTTTAAAGTCGGCAAGCGGTGGCGAACTTACATTAACAGCTTTGGTAACTCCATTTCCATTTTTCACATAAACATCGCAGGAGTTTAAAATACCTTTGTTGTATTGTTGTAATTTCACAATAAACGAACTACCTGATTCGGAGCATGATGGTTTGCCAAATACGTGCTCAATTGTTGGGTCAATCATTAATTGAGTCTGTGTAAATTCAATGAAAGGAGTGGAATCTCCAAAATTAATTCTGTATTTTGTACCCTTGTAATTGCGTCCAATAGAGGCTGTAGTGTTGTCAATTTTAAAATCAACCTGATTGCCCATACATATTTCTTCGCTACTCGAATTTCCTAAACTTGTACCATTGCCATGAAAAAGGAAAATACTGCTTTGAATGCTAGTTACACCTAATGAGTTATGTAATAGTTGTATTACATAAGTTCCTATCGGCAGATTATCAGGCAGTTCAAATGTTCCTGAAGTAAGCGTTAAAGGTATTTGATTGTTGTTATTAATGTCTACTAAGGTTGCAGTATAAGTGTCACTTTCAACATAACCTACAAAACTTAAAGTGCGTTGCGACAAAGTTAGTGTGCTCGTTTTTGATTTTTCGTCCTGGCTAAGCGAACCAAACGATGGCGCAGCATTATTCAAGCAATTGAAATAGACCGAGTTGTTTGGCAATATGGAATTTATTCTTGGAATAAGTGGCGCAATCCCTGTTTTTACATTAAACGATGGTGTTTCCTCTATCCATTCGGGGCTCGACGATCTAATACGCATTTTATACCTGCCTTCGAGTAACGAAGCTGGTAATTCGGCATTAATCACAGGAGTGTAAAACTCATTTACTGTTTTAATTTGTTGAGGATTAGTCCATAAACCATTAGCATCTGACAATTCGAGTGTGAAAACATTATTTATTGCAAAGGTGTCGGTTGGGTTAATTATGACCGAAACGCCTGATTTTGGTGTGTATGTAACT
>CAIWIS010000545.1 GCA_903912795.1 uncultured Bacteroidales bacterium | reverse complement strand
TCATACCCATGTTTTTCAAAAACTGTCTTCTGTCGATATTTGTCATTGCTTATAAAAAAACACATTCAATTGGTGATTCCGATTCAAAATTAGATTATTTGCTTCGGGTTATAAAAAAAACAAAAGTACAAATAATCATCGAAAAAATGAATATTAATTAATTATTTTTTTTGTAATGCCAACAAAATGATTGATAAAACGATATACCAAGCAATAATAAGTGCCAATGCTTTTACTTGAAAAATAGCAATTAGTAAAATACTTATTAGTATAAAGATATATTGCGATTGATTGTTTTTCCATTTTAAGTTTTTAAATTTGAGCGAAAACATAGGCAATTCCGAAACCAACAACCCACTGAAAATAACTATAAATACTAAAGTATAAATGCTGTTAGCAATAAGCAAATCGGGGAATGAGAATCCTAAACCTACCCAAAATAATCCATTTGCCGGAGTTGGAAGTCCAATAAAAGAAGTAGTTTGGCGTTCGTCTATATTAAATTTTGCCAAGCGTAAAGCCGAAAAAACAGGAATAATAAAACCTGCGAAAGCCATCCAATGCGGTAATTCACTTTGCATCAACATTGAAAGCACCATTACACCTGGAGCTACTCCAAAACTCACTAGATCCGCTAGCGAATCAAGTTCTTTGCCCATGGGCGAATATGCATGCAGCAATCGAGCAGCTAATCCATCAGCAAAATCGAAAACAGCTGCAAGGAGCACAAACAAAAGAACTAATTCGTAATTGCCACGAAAGCCATAATAAATTGCCATACAACCAGCAAAAAGGTTCAGACTGGTAATGAAATTGGGAATGTAGCCCCCTAGCCCCCAAAAGGGGAATTTTTGTTCATTTTTTTTGTTCATTTTTTTTCGTTTTGCGTAGCTCTTAAGTCCCCCTTTTGGGGGATTTAGGGGGCTGTTATTCTTTATTTTTACTATCAATTAATATTGTAACAGGTCCATCGTTTACAAGCGCCACTTTCATGTCGGCCGCAAAAATACCTTTTTTTACGTCACGAGTAGTTTTTTCGCTTACTTTTTTACAAAAATGTTCGTAGAGCGGCACCGCCTTTTCGTGACCTGCTGCACGAATATAGGATGGACGATTCCCCTTACGAGTGAGTGCATGCAGTGTGAACTGACTAATAATCAGTACTTCGCCATCAATATCAATTATTGAGTTATTCATAACTCCGTTTTCGTCGTCGAAAATTCGAAGACCAGCTACTTTTGTTGACAACCATTCGGCATCTTCAACGCTATCAGCGACTTCGATGCCTACCAAAATCAAAAAACCCTTAGCAATTGAAGCATGAACAGCATTGTTTATTGTAACCGATGCTTCACTAACTCGTTGTATGACTATGCGCATAATTTATAGTTCCAAAAGTTCTTGTTGTAGTTTTTTTGGTAAACCACTCACCACCAAATTGTACGAATGCTGAATTAACTCTGTGAGAAGGTCAGTACTAATTTCCGGACTTATAATTACTGTATTCCAATATTTTTTATTGAAATGCCAAGCTGGAATAATACTGGTATATTGTTCACGCAACTCAATAGCTCGGTCGGGGTCGCATTTAAGTGCAATTTGCGTTTGTGGATTATCCAACGGAATAAGGGCAAACATTTTATCCTTTACCTTAAAAACCAAGGTAACTTCATCGAATGGAAAATGCTCTGTAACAGCTTTGAGACTGATGCAATACTCTCGAAGTTCTTCAATATTCATATAGCAAAAGTAATGTAAATAGTTTGTATTGGTAGTGACCTACAAAAATAATAGATTAAATTGAATTAATGATGACTTTCGGTACAAACATTATTTTACAACCCTTTTTTATGTGCAAATTCCAACATTTTTCTATTCAAAATAGTTAAATAAACTTAATCGTAAATATTTTTATATTAGATTATACGTCTGATATTCAATTAAATATAATACTTTGCATTGCACATTTATATCTATTGCCTTGTACTATGTATTGCATAGTAGTATATAGTGTTATATATTTGCACCGTGAAATCAATGTAAGCTTCGCCGGTATTGATAGTTAT
>CAIWIS010000544.1 GCA_903912795.1 uncultured Bacteroidales bacterium | reverse complement strand
TACTTTCATGCCGAAAATTTCACAAATGCGAGCTACTTTGCTTCCTACATTGCCTACTCCCACTACTCCAATCGTTTTTTCGCTCAGATTCCAATTGTATTTTTCGGCCAAAACCATTATTGTAGAAGCAATGTATTGCTCCACCGATTTTGAATTACAGCCCGGCGCATTTGTCCAAGTAATACCATTTGCTTCGCAATAATCAGTATCAATATGGTCGTAACCAATAGTAGCTGTAGCGATAAACTTTACGGAAGAACCATCCAGCAATTTTTCGTTGCATATAGTACGAGTTCGTGTAACTATAGCATCAGCATTTTTAGCAATTTCAGCTGTTGTTTTTGAACCTGGTAAATAAATCACTTCTGCTACACCTTCGAAGGCACCGCGTATGTATGGAATTTTATCGTCAATTAATATCTTCACTCTTGTCTTTGTTCTTTGTTCTTTGCTCTTTGTTCTATTTCAATATTTAAATCTCTCTTTAAACGCCCACAACCCCAAAGCCGGATTCGAAATATAGAAAATTTCTTCTCCATCAGGCATTGTATTATAACCATCACGCAGTTTAGCCGGATCGTATTTAGCTGTTACTTCGTCAATATCGGCGTACTTAAAGCCAACGCTTTCTATTTCAGCTTGCGTTAGGTTTTCGGCACCTTTGCCAGGACAATAGGTAATACTGAATCTGCCTTCGGACGAACCATGAATAAGGTGAGCAGCTGCACTTAAATTATTGCGTAGTTCTTCGTTTTCGTCGCACGACTTGAGCGTCGCAGGAGTACCAAAATAACCATATTTTCGAATTAGTCGGTCAATTTCTTTGTCTTCGCCAAACTCTTTCAGAGCCGGAGCTAATACAATTAATTCACCTGCATCATCAATAGCCATACGGGTACGATACACCGATTTATTGCCCAACCACGTACTTTTAAATTCAGTAGGATCGAGATAAACAACAATTTTTTTCAGTGGTTTATCCAATAAATCGAAATTCACCTGAAGTGCTAATTTTGCAGCTTTGGTAAACACATCGTAATCGTCGCCAATATACAAACCGCGACATTTAATTTTACCATCGGTTTTATCCAAGCCAACCACCGTTTGAACGTATACAATGGGTAAATTGTTTGTAAAATTATCCGATGCATAATTAAAAATCCTACGTACAGGTGTATCAGCATGACCCATCATGCGTTCCATGCCGTAAGCAGCACCCACAAAGTGACTTTTATTAATGCCTTCAACGCCACCAGTACCAACAAAAATATTTTTGTTATAATTGGCCATTCCTACTACCTCGTGTGGCACGACTTGTCCGAGCGAAAGAATCAAATCGAAATTTCCTTCGAGCAATAATTTATTAACCTGAGCTGGCCATGGAAATTCAACAGCACCACCCGAAACTTCTTTTACAAATTCGGCAGGTACATAACCCACAGTCACCACATCGTTACGCCAATCGTGCTCACGAACCAATGAAGCAGGCATTGAGCCGAACATGTGGTCAATTTGATGTGCAGTCATGGGCGAATGTGTACCAAGCGCTGGCAATACATCAGTCAAAGCATCGCCATAAAATTGCCATGAAAATTCAGTCAACTCCCCTGCCCTACTTGGCAAACGTGTATAATCTGGAGGAATAGCGAGCACTTTGTGCTTTTTTCCAATTTTCTCTAATGCTTCGAAAAGTCCTGCTTTTAAGTCGGCAGAAGAAAATTCGGTATCGATGGATCCTTTTTCGTAGTATAACATATGGCCCCTTTCCAGCCCCCTAAATCCCCCGAAGGGGGACTTTTAGTAAGCTTGTCTTTGAAAATTATTTTTTAAAATATTAGAGAATTAGTCTTAAAGTCCCCCTTCGGGGGATTTAGGGGGCTTTATCGTTTTACCCGCGCATTTCCACCCCAGATACTCCAAACCATATCTTCGTCGGCTGGTTGTGCGTAATCCGTTAGGAAAGTAGTTGCTAATGCGCCCGAAGCCCAACCAAATTTTGGCCAAGTATCAGGTTCCCAACCTTTCAGAATGGCATAAAGCAATCCACCCACAAAACCATCGCCACCACCAATACGGTCGAGCACATTAATTTTTCGTGGCATAATTACGTGCCAGTTTTCTTCTTCGAGCATTACGGCGCCCCAAAGGTGTTCGTTTACACTAATCACTTCACGCAAGGTTGTTGCGTATACCGAAGCATTTGGAAAAGCCTCTTTTACATGACCAATCATGCCTTTGAAACCTTCAATTTCAGCTTCGATACCTTTGCCACCCGCTTCGGGACCTTTTATCCCCAAACAAAGTTGGAAATCTTCTTCGTTACCAATTAAAATATCCGACACAGAAGCAATTTCGGTGAATATTTCACGTAATTCTTTATCACGACCTTTCCAAAATGAAGCACGGTAATTTAAATCGAACGAAATTCGTGTTCCTGTTTTTTTGGCATAACGGGCAAGCTGCAAGCAAAATTCACTTGTTTCGACCGACAAAGCGCCAATCAAACCCGACAAATGCAGAATTTGAACACCTTCTTGTACAAAGATACGTTCCAAATCAAAATCCTTTACATTTAGCGTACGACCAACTTCGCCGGCACGGTCGTTCAATACACGTGGACCACGGGTACCATAACCACTATCGGCAATATTAAACTGGTGACGATAACCCCATGGATCGCCTTGTGGAACTTCAACACCTTCGTAGTCCATGTTGCGGGCACGCAGGTTACTTTTAATCATTTGTGCAATGGGACTATCCTTCACAAAAGTAGTCAAAACTTTAACCGGAAGTCCTAAATACGAAGC
>CAIWIS010000543.1 GCA_903912795.1 uncultured Bacteroidales bacterium | reverse complement strand
CTCATTATATTTCAAAAAACACCAACATGAATAAAATTCTTCATTTAAATTGCATTAAATATCAGATTCTTATCTTTAGTTTATTGTTCTTTATTCCTGCCTACAGTCAACTAAACCGTGTTGTACTACACGAAGATTTTGAAAGCGCTCCAAGTACTATCAATGCACTTTGGTTGCCATCCACAAAATACTCCATCACAACAGGTTTTAGTGGGAATGGGTTGTTGTTTAATAATACAACAACGAATACTGATCTTACATCGTCTGCAACAATTCCAATTACAAACCTTTTGGGAAGAACGCTTGCTATGTCGGCAGCCATAAAAGGCGAGAATTTAACTGGTGGAGGGAATCCGGGAATGGTTATTCAGCTTGTAGGAAATACAACTTCCGGGTCCAAAAGGTACTATAGAATTGCTGTAGAAACGGGTACTTTTGATTGGAAACAAGTAGGAAGAACGTTCAAAATGGATGATGATGTAACAGGGTTGAGTTTAAATGTCGGGATTTATAATGCAACAGGAAAGTTTTGGGTTGACAATCTTCATATTCAAGTAATTGCCGAGCCTATGCCACCTGCCCGCGACCCAAATATTCCGATAAATAAATCGCACACCGGCATGTATAGAGGTATGAATGTGGTTTACAGTAGCAATACTGCCAAAAATATTATTAGCAAAAGTGGTCTGGATGAACTTCGTAATGACTGGAAAGCAAATTCTATTCGCGTAATGATTGGTGGTGAGAAATATTATCCCGGCGGATTACAATTGGCGGATTACGATGCGATATTGCAAACCGAATTGGTGCGAATGGATACCTTGGTTAAATGGTGTACTGCCAATGGACTTCGCATAAATGTGGGTATGGCAGGTTTATCGGATGGTTTATTCAAAAGTCAGGCGGCTCAAACCCGACTTATTAATGCATGGAAATTGATTGCCACAAGGTATAAAAATTCGAGTGCTGTTTGGGCCTATGACCTTGCCAATGAGCCTATTGTAAGTAGTCCGTATCCATATAGTTATACTTATCCATTGGACAATTCGATATTGATGTGGCCACAGTTAGCCGACACACTTGTAAAAGTGATTCGGGAAATTGATACCGAAAAAGGAATAATCATCGAAAGTTTAAATTATAGCATGAATATGGATGATATTAAACCTATTGATGCATCTATACCTAATATTATCTATAGCGTGCACATGTATACTCCTCATAGTCTAACACATCAGTTTGGTCCGGAAATACCATCGATTTCATATCCCGGAATGATTGATGGCGTTAATTACGACAAGGCCAAATTAAAAGAGATACTCGCGCCAATTAAAGCTTATCAGGACAAATACCGTGTTCCGATATATATTGGTGAATTTAGCTGTATTCGGTGGGCTCCAAACAATAGCGCGTACAAATATTTGCGCGATTGTATTGAAATTTTTGAGGAATACAATTGGGATTATGCCTATAATACCTTCAGAACTTGGAGTGGTTGGAGTGTAGAACATTCAAACGGATACTATGATGAAGTATTTCCTGCCACTAAAACGGATAGGGAATTGCTTTTTAGGTCTTATTTTCAGCAAAATACATCAACTGCAATTCAGAATCCTTTAATTGAAAATAATGCTACTATTTATTATCCAAATCCAGTTCAAAACATCTTGCATTTAAAATTGTCGGACGAAAACAACCGACTTGTCATTACGGATATGTTGGGAAAAAGAGTATTCAATGATAAAGTTCCATCTAATTACCAATTAGATATGAGTACTTTTAATACGGGAGTATATTTCATTCGGGTAGAAAATGCAAGTGGCATTTTGAACGGGAAAGTGATGAAAAAATAAAAAAAACAGATTAATGAACTACTCTCAATCTAAAATCAAGACTATTAACTTTCAAATTGCAGTGTGTCTAATATTTGCGATATTTACATACTTCAATGCATTTTCGCAAACGCTTCCAGCCAATCGTGTTGCCGACTGGAGCAAAGCGGGCGTTCAAGGCGGTATACCGCAAGTAACAACCGTTTACAATGTGACTACCACAACTCCGGCATTGGTTGCCGATGGTGTAACCGATAATACAGCCAATTTGCAAGCACTCATAAATGATAATACGGCTTATCCGTCACCCTGCGTGTTTTATTTTCCAGCAGGAACCTATATTTTTAAATCCACCGTTTCCCTTAAATCAGGAAGGGTATTGAGAGGCGAATCACCTACTACCACTCTATTTCATTTTAATTTGGGTGCCGCCAATGTTCATTGTATCGATATTGTTTCGTGGACTGCAGGAACGTTGACCAACGTAACAGCTGGAAACTCAAGAGGTTCAACATCAATTACCGTTGCTGATGGAACTCTGTTTCAGGCAGGTAACTGGGCGCAAATCAAACAATCAAACGACCCTGCCATTATGTTAACAAATAACCCTATCGATTGGAATCCTTCATGGGCTGCAGAATCTATTGGTCAGTTGTTTAAAGTGACTGCTGTTAGCGGAAATGTATTGACTATGGATCGCCCGTTACGTTTCGATTTTTACGCGCCTCCGGGTGGAACATTGCGTGCAAGAACATGGCAAGCAATTGAAAATGTGGGTATTGAAAACTTAAAAGTAAAAAGGGTGAAAAATCAATCTATCGCCAGTGGATATTCTTTTTTCTTTAATTTTGCTGCCAATTGCTGGATTAAAAATATTGAGAGTGATAGTACATTGACAGCCCATGTACTTATTGAGCAAAGCACAAATCTAACAGTAAGGGACAGTTATTTTCACAGAGCCTATAATTATGGTGGAGGTGGTAATGGATATGGTGTGGGTATCGGTTTACACAGCGGGGATGTATTGGTCGAAAATAATTTATTCCAACGTCTACGTCATGCCTTGATTATTCATGCAGGTGCCAGTGAGAATGTGTATGGTTACAATTATTCCATCGATCCCGTTTGGGATTTAGCTGGTATCCCATCCGATATTTCGTTGCACGGACATTTTCCGTTTATGAATTTATTTGAAGGAAATATTGTGCAAAGAGTTTCAAATTCAGATTATTGGGGTCCTTCAGGTCCGGGAAATACACTTTTCAGAAATAGGGTTGAAAGTTATGACATTATCAATATGGATAATGCTAGTAATCAAAATTATATTGGAAATGAATTATTGGGAAGTTATAAATTTGATATTCGCTCGGGAACTGGTTTAATTATTCACGGAAATAATTTGGGAGGAACGGTAAGCTACGACCCAACTTATGGTACAACCCTTAGCAATTCAATGTATCTGACTGAGAAACCTGCCTTTTTTGGCGACCTGAGCTGGCCGCCTTTTGGACCACCAAATACCATAAATTCAGGTACAATTCCTGCCAAACAACGATTCCTTGCCAGTGATACCGGAGCACCAACCGATTTTACAGTTACGCCGGGGGTTCTTACTGCAACCAGTATCGAGTTACTTTTGAAAGCAACTGAAAGCTCTGATATTTTAAAATATAGCATAACAATGAATGGAACTACAACTGATTTGGCAGGAAATTCAGACATTGTAAAAACGCATCGGCTAATCAATCTGACTCCAAGTACAAGCTATACATTTACGGTTACGGTAAAAGATTTTTTTGGAAATGAAGCAGCTAACAGTCCTTTGACGATATCTGTGAGCACTACGCCTGTAACTAATACCGAATGTGAAGGATCAGATTATGTGTCTACAAATGGCACATTCACTACAGGATACAAATATTCTTTCAAAACGGTTGGAACGGATGTAACAGCAACTTTCGAATTATTGGATAACCGTACTGGAGTTCAGGGATATGCCTGGACCTACAACCCAAATTTTGCTGAATCGATAATGACTGCAAATGGCAAAATAGTTACTAAAACATTCACCGGACAAACCGCTGGCTCCATATTTAAAATGGCTTGTAAATTTGCTTATGCCGGAGGAATGGCAGTTACAAAACAATTTACCTACACCGTTGGAAAAGATTGCTCTACAGTTATTGTCGTTCCTCAAATACCAACCATTGATTTTGAAACAGTGGGTAAAGATTGGACTTGGACAATATTCGAAAATGGAGATAATGCTGTCAATCTGTTTAGTTTTGTTGCTAATCCATCAACTTCAGGCATAAACTCATCTGCAACATGTGCCAAATTCATTGTAAATGCAAATGCTGCTACATGGGCACAAGTACAAACAACGGGTCTTTCGCCTATAACTTTTACGGCCGATAATAACAAAGTAAAACTAATGGTTTACAAAAGCGTTATTAGTAATGTCGTATTAACATTGCAGAATGCTGATGCAACCGTGAAACTTCAAAAATATGCCCCAAATACCAAAATAAACGAGTGGGAAGAAATGACTTTTGATTATTCTGGTTTGAATGGCAAAACGGTGACCAAAATGCTAGTTTATCCCGATTATCCTTCTGCTCGCACAGCTGGAAGTACCAATTATATTGATAACATTTTCTTCAAATCAATTAATACTGGTGTCAATCAAATTGATGCAAGAAGTATACATCTTTATCCAAATCCGGTAAATGACGTATTACATATCCTATTGCCTGAAGAAAATAACCGAATCATGATGTATGATATTGTCGGCAATAAAGTGTTTGACCAGTTTATACCTTCCGTTTACAAGTTGGATATGAGTATCTTTAAAACTGGGATTTACTTCCTGAAAGCTGAGAATGCAAAAGGAATAATAAATGGGAAAGTGATCAAAAAATAAAATTATAAATCTATTGTAAAAAACATGCAACGAGTTTCAAAATTCGCAGTTTTACTTTTCGTAATTTCAATCCCTTTAATGGCTTGTTATTCAACTAATGGAAAGAAAAACGCAACCAATCAAAGTGCAATTTCTATTAAGCAACAACCTAAAAGTTTGTTAGCAGGCGTTTCGAATGCGGTTTGCTATTCTGGCTTCCGAACCGGCCAACACCCCGATCGTGGCGATGGGGCTAAAAATCCGACCGAAAAACAGATTTTAGAAGATTTACTAATTATCAGTCAGCACTTTTCGTTGATACGACTGTACGATAGTGGCGAAAATTCAGCAACTGTTTTGAAATTAATCCACGAAAATAAACTCAATATAAAAGTGATGCTGGGCATTTGGCTCAATGCCGAACTGAGCAATCATTTGAGTTGTGCGTGGCTTACTGAGCCCATTCCCCAGCAAACGCTGGATAATAATAAACTCGAAAATGCACGAGAAATTCAACGTGGAATTACATTAGCCAATAAATATAAAAAAATTGTAGTTGCGGTAAATGTTGCAAACGAAGCATTGGTAGATTGGAACGATCATCGCGTTGATGTGGATACATTAATTTCGTATGTACGCAAGGTTAAAAAAACGATAAAACAACCAGTTACGGTGGCCGAAAATTACGAATGGTGGGCTGCTCACGGTGTAAAATTGGCCAAGGAACTCGATTTTATAGCCATTCATATTTATCCTATTTGGGAAGGTAAGGATATTGACGAAGGAATAAAATATTCGATTGAGAATGTGCAGAAAGTGCGTAATGCATTGCCTCACAGCAAAATCGTTATCAGCGAAGCTGG
>CAIWIS010000542.1 GCA_903912795.1 uncultured Bacteroidales bacterium | reverse complement strand
TGGAGTCCTAGAACAACTACTAAAGGACGTAGAGTAGGGGATGTTGTTTCGCTAAAATGGGGTCTCTCAAATTCGGATAACTGGATTTCAGCCTACCTTATGGGACTTTTTACACCTGAGCAACTTGTAAAACTAATGCATTCGTTCGGTATTCGTGGTTATATTGATCCTGTTGTTTCGCTTTGTCTTGGTCCATCGGAAATATCAGTTGCCGAGATGGTCGATGCATACACTGCTTTTCCAAATAAAGGTATACGTGCTGAGCCAATGTATGTTACACGAATTGAAGACGCTAATGGCAATTTGATAGCTAATTTTACTCCTAAAATGCAGGAAATTTTAAGCGAATCAACAGCCTATAAAATGATTTATATGATGCGAGCAGTTGTAGATGGTGGTACAGGTTCACGTGTGCGCTCAAAATATGGTTTGCGTATGCAAATGGCTGGTAAAACAGGTACAACTCAAAACAATTCCGATGGATGGTTTATGGGCTATACTCCAACGCTTGTGTCGGGCGTATGGGTTGGTGGCGAAGATAGAAGCATACATTTCGACGGTATTGCCGAAGGTCAAGGTGCAAGTATGGCACTTCCAATTTGGGCCTTGTATATGAAAAAAGTGTACAGCGATTATAGTTTAGGTATTTCCCAAAGCGAAGTTTTTGAAATTCCCGAAACATTCAACGTAAACCAAGGTTGCGAAGAAAATATGTTTGATTAATGAGAAAGTATATTATCCTTTTTATTTTTGGTACAATGCATTTTCTGGCTTTTGGTCAGTGGAATACGGAGCGTATTCTGACAATTGGTCGAAATGCTTTGTATTTTGAGGATTATGTGCTTTCCATTCAGTATTTTAATCAAGTTATTAAAATAAAACCCTATCTGGCCGAGCCTTATATGTATCGTGCAATGGCCAAAATTCAACTCGGTGATGATATCGGGGCTGAGCTTGATGCCACCGAAGCTATTGAACGCAATCCATTTTTGCCCGAAGCTTATTATGTTCGTGGTTATGCACGCCGTAAGGCCACTAATTATATCGAAGCCATAAAGGATTTCTCTACAGCTTATGACTTTAGCCCCAATAGTTTAAATCTTTTACTAAATCGTATGGATACTTACATGCGTCTTGAAAAGTACAACGACGCCATGAACGATTTAAATACCTATATTCGCCAAAGTCCCAAAAATAAACAATTGCTTTACGAAAAAGGAGTGATTTATTTGTTTATGAAAGATACAGTAAATGCTGAAAAATCGTTTGCTGACTATGCCAAATCCGACAGTACTAACGCTCAAGCATGGAGTGCATTAGCATTGTTGAAGTTGCAAAAAAATAATATTGAAGGGGCTTATGATGATTACAGCCGTGCTATAAAATTAAAAAGCACTAACCCTGGCGATTATATTAATCGTGGAATTGTAAACGTACAACGCAAAAACTACCGCGAAGCATTGAAGGATTATGATAAAGCCATACTGCTAGATAAAAAAAGTCCACTTGCTTACTACAACAGAGGTTTATTACGTGCCAATTTGGGTGATAATAACAATGCCCTAGCCGATTTGGAAAAAGTTGTATCGCTGGACACAACCCAAATGGAAGCTTTTTATCGTAAAGCTCTAATTCAAAACAGCTTACGGATGTATAAAAAGACAATTCTTGATTTTGAAAAAATTATTGCCAAACATCCTTACTTCTTACCGGCATATTGGGGTATAGCTGAGGCTTATGATGGTTTGAAAAACAAAAAAGATGCATTTCGATATCGCCAAATGGCATATAATATTGAACAAAACAAGGACAATATTTCTAAAAAACAAAAAGATGAAATTGTAGCCAATAATAAAATTGATAAAAACGCTCCAAAGTCGGGGACAAATAAGAAAACAGAACTCTTCAATCGGTTTGTTACTCAAAATATTGATGATAGCCAATCCGATACCAAGTACGGTGATACCAAAAGAGGTGCTGTACAGGAAAAATATACCGATGTGATGAATGAGCGTAATTTCGTGTTGACGTATTATGCTAAATCCGACGAAATTCGTCGCACGAATCTATATCA
>CAIWIS010000541.1 GCA_903912795.1 uncultured Bacteroidales bacterium | reverse complement strand
TGATGAAACGTTTAAAAATTATCTTTATTCCGGATTTTGATATACTTTGTTCATTTTTACCCATTCCTGTTTATGACCGGGTAGTGCTTGTTGAAATTTACTCATCAATGTACCCCATTCGGCCTGACGCTCGTAAGTTCCCATTTTTTGCCAAGCCTCGTCCAAGTCAACTTCAACGGGCAGTTCACATATCATAAACAAGCGGTTATCCACGTTATAAATGTCCATAACTTCGACACCTGATTTTTTTATTCCTTCGCCAATTTCATTCCAGAAATGTTCCGGCGAATGATATTTCAGATATTCTCCTATCAATTCAGGTTCATTTTTTAAATCTAATGCCAGGCAAAAGCGCTTGTATGGTTTTGAGTAAGTTCTTATAATTTCGTGTTCCATGGTTTTTTTATTGTATTTCAATTTCTCTAATAATTGGCGACTTCGTAAATTTGATAAATTTAATTCGGACAAATTGTGTTTTTACTTTTTCAAAATCACAGTCAATTTTGTTATTAATCTCATTTCCTTCAAAAATATTAAACCAATCGTTTCCTTTTTTATACTCCACTGTAAATTTTGTAATTTTACTGTTTGAACCCTCGTAAATACTTACTTTTGAAATAGTTATTGGTTTGCGCAAATCAATAATACCCCATGGAATAGAGTCTTTGGCATCGGCTTTCCAGTTTGACAACGAATTAGTACTCCCGTCATTCATTTGTGCAGCAGAACTACTATTACTTGAAGCTGTAAAAATATACTGTTCATTTAAATCGATTAATGGAATCTCAATTGCAGGTTTATCAATTACAATTTTTACAGTTGTTGAAATTGAATCCTGTAATTCGGCAGGTAATGCAATTTCCGTAATAGTTTTTGATTGCTTGAATTTTAATTTTTTCCCACTCAATACAGAAACTGAGAGTATGTTAGCTGGAAGTGCAGGAATGGTAATTTTTTCGCTCTTTGAATTTAGTGTATGCAGATAAATTGCGCTGTCTTTTCGTGTACTTGACAAAGTTTTACCAGCTACAAACGGGCCTCCACGTGTTCCATAAATCGATTCAGAATTTTCTTCCAACCATTTACCCATGTTTTTTAGTCGTGCAACTTGGTCTGGTTCAATAACTCCCAATGGTGAAGGTCCTACGTTAAATAGAAAATTGCCATCGCCCGAAACGGCTGAAATCATTGTGTTAATACATTGACGCAGCGATTTTAAGTTTTCATTTGGTTTCCATGCCCATTGCTTACCAATAGTAAAACAACTTTCCCATGGTCGATTCATTTGTATTCCACCAACACGTTGTTCAGGAGTATCATAATCTCCTTTTGTACCCGTACGACTATTGATAACTATATCTGGCTGAATGATATGTGCAAAGTCAAGAATTCCTTTTCCGCGCGCATCGTCAAACTGTTGTGGCACATCAAACCAAAGTGTAAAGAGTGGCCCGTAATTAAGCATTAGTTCAGCAATTTGGCGCTTTAGATAATTCGTATAAGCATCCAAATCGCTTTTCTCTTTGCGATTTTTGCCTCCAGCGCCATAAAGCGGAAAGTCAGGGTGATGCCAGTCGCAGGTTGAATAATATGCACCAAAAGCGACACCTTGTTTTTTACAAGCTTCAGATAGCTCTTTTACAACATCACGTTTAAAAGGTGATTGCATTATATTATAATCGGTTTGTTTTGTATCCCACAAGCAAAAACCATCGTGATGTTTGGTAGTCAATACTATGTATTTCATACCAGCAGCTTTAGCTAGGTTTACCCATTCATTGGCATTAAAATTTACCGGATTAAATTGTTTATACAAATTGTCG
>CAIWIS010000540.1 GCA_903912795.1 uncultured Bacteroidales bacterium | reverse complement strand
TGTATTGTACCAACTATTGCCCAAGTGAATACCTATGGCATTTGCCCCATTTTTGATTTGATTCTTTACATCATAAACATCGAATAAAACACGATCGGTATATCGGGTTTTTGAAGGAGTTAATACATAATTTCCTACTTTTTGACCATTGATACTGAGCTCGTAAAAGCCCAAACCGGTAACAAAAACCCGAGCTCGTTTGACGGTTTTTTTAACTTCAATTTCTTTCCGCAAGTATTGCGATTTGTTTGTAACTAAACTATCAACTGCAATATTCGCCTTTTCTTTACTTGAAAGGTTATGTAATTGAATTGAATCATCTTTTTTCAATCCAATCCAATGTGCTTTCCAGTCGTCACCACTCAAAAGAGTGGTGCTGAATGTGCTGGTAATCGAAGCTTCTTGACCGGCACTGTTCCAAGAAGTGATTTTAATGAAATAATCTGTATTGTTTTTGATTTTTGATTTCTCAGGATAAATATGAGAGGAAGCAGATGAGGCTACTTTCCCACTATTCCAAATATCGGCCTTGCCTGTATTTAGTGATTTTTTGTCCGAAGCTATGAGTATTTGATAGGCTTTTTGTACTTGAGAGTGTCCTGTCGATTGCAATATCCAGGAAATGTCAGGAGCAGTGGTTGAAACGTTGATAGGAGTATCAGCATAATCGATACGAACACTAGCAATTGTCCATTTGTCCAAATTGATGGAAAATGCATTAGAAAATACAATGAATAGAATAAATAATGTAGAAAGTTTTCTCATTTGAACATTGACGAATCTTGTGTTGATTTTTATGCAAAGAAACGCAAGATTATTCGTATTTGATATGCAAAAAATACAATGAAATACGATTATTGTCCAATTATGTATGTCATTTTACACAAAGACTCTACACAAACAGACTTGATTTGTTTCTAAACCCCTATAATTAAAGACAAAAGGCCAGGTTTGATGTTGTATCATATTGTCTGATTTATTTATATTTAGATTTTTCTTTCAAACCCTATATTGGGTTTGAAAGAAAAATCATTTAATGACAACCTATTCTAAAAAGCTACGTTTTAGAATAGGATTATTTTTGATATACTATCAGACCATACATTTATTGATTTAAGAAATACTCATTCGGGGTCATAAACACACAACCTTTCGATTGTAGAAAGTCAATGATTCTAACTATATTTGTAAAATCAGTTTCTGTCCACTTAGTTGGATGTCCCTGAACTACTAAGTATTTCTTTGTTGATTGCGCATTAAAATTAGTAACAAAAGCATCGTAGTTAACAACATACATTGGTGCCTCCATATCTGCCCTATCATTTAGTACAAGTTGGTTGGCAACTGTAATATCGGTGCCTGCAAGAAGCCATGCTTTTATTTGCGGAAATTGATTCATAGCTGTAACTGTGGTCTGATCGCTATGATTATATGGAGCACCAAAAGTCTTACAGGTTATTCCGCAGTATTGCGCCAATAAATCAATAGTTTTCTTTATATGGGTGTACTGATAATCATATGTATTACCTCGGAATTCTTCACAGGGAGTATTTGAATGATCATATCCGTGATGAAATATTTCATTTCCTTTTGCATTAAATCCTTTGATTAAATCATAATAACTTTGTTTGATACTAGTATACTCGAGTGAATTACCTACTATTCCAAAAGTCCCTTTAATTCCTTTTTGTTGAAGAATACCAGCCACTCTTGTAAAACCGGCACGACTGGCAGCATTATCTTCGATATTGTCTAATTTTAATATAATTACTTTGGAAGCATTTCCATTAATTATGAGCTCTGGCTTTTTGGATATTGCTTCACGACTGTTGAAATCGATTTCTAAATTATTTGTGCCGGCATCATTAAGTACAACACTTATTATTTTATCGCTTCTTAATTGAGATTGAGCATAAGCAGTAATGTCCCATTCGTAGTATGAATTGACTGCCGAAACGCTAACGGTTTTTATTGCTGTTCCTACAGCCGGAGCATTATTCCAAGTGATACCAGTTTCTGTCCAACTATCGCCAGTCTGGTAAGCTGTAATCGAAAATGGATTCACAACCGAAGCATACAATCTTATTTTTGCACTTGTTATACTAGAAAATCCTGCATTTGTGATGTCAAATTTAATATAAGATTTTCGAAAAAAGTTGGCATCCGTACCTTTCTTTACTGCTAAAGTAGTTGCAGTTCCATAATTAATTGCTCCAGAGGTCCCTCCTCTAACATAGGCATCGGCTGTTGGAG
>CAIWIS010000539.1 GCA_903912795.1 uncultured Bacteroidales bacterium | reverse complement strand
TGATAATGGTGGAGGCAGTGGTCAATATCTTTATTTCACGCTTCACGACAAAGGAACAAGGGTTTGGTTGGATAATATCAGCATTCAGAAAGTAACTGTCAATCAGACGGCTGCTTCTTCGGTAGTTCGTTTTGAAGTGAACGAAACCGATGCCGCAAAACAGGTAAATTTGGGTTCGTTGACTTACAAAGATGTTTTCGGAAACAGTTATAGCGGAATTATAACGCTGGAACCATATACTTCCAAAATACTGGTGAAATACGACAGTACACAGGTAGTTACTCATACGGATAATAATTCAAAGCAACATTTAGAGGTTTATCCCTGTCCCAATCCGGGCAATAATTCGCTGAACATCATCGTCAGAAGTCCGGAACAAACCAGTACCAAAATGCGCATTTTTTCGATAAATGGTTGTGAAGTTATCAACAGAGATTTTGCGTTGAGTGCCGGAGAAAACAGATTTACAATCAACGCATTACCCAAAGGAATGTATTTTATCGAAAGTTTAACAGAAAATGGAAATCGAAATACTACAAAATTTGTTCAATAATTTCTCTCAATTCCCCCTTTTGGGGGTTAGGGGGCTTAATTTTTTTTAAATGAAAAAACACTTACTACTGATTCTTTTAATGACTAACCTTGTTTCGTATTCGCGAGATACCGATATAGGATGGGGACCGACTATTTTAACGGATAAAAATATCTATGTTTCCACTACAGGCAATGACACATCGGGCGATGGAACCATTGCAAAGCCATACCTCACACTTACGAAAGCCAAAACTGTTGCTAATACAGCAAAAAACAGTAGTACAAATGGCGTGACGATTTGGCTTAGAGGCGGAACCTATTATTTGCCAACCACATTTTCGATTACAAGTTCGGATGGAGGCTCGTTAGGAAAACCCATTATTTACCGTGCTTATACGAACGAAAATGTAATTGTCAGCGGAACAAAAGCCGTAAATCCTGCCAATTGGGTCAGCTATAGCGGTTCAATTACCCGTTTGCATCCTTCAGTTACTGCCTCAAATATAAAGGAATGTACGCTTGCTAATCTGAATATGGCTGTAACCGGATTGATGCCCGACAAAATAAACGATGTAAACAACGGATTTTACCAGTACACTAATCTTCCTGCTTTTTACTGGAATGGCGTTCGCCAGGATTTGGCTCGTTTCCCCAACGACTTTCCGAATTACATGGAAGTAAAACAGGTAGTTACGGGTGGCGATGCAACCGTTGCCGGTATTTTTCAGTACAAAACAGCCACTTCCGAATTGTACGATGCCAATATGAACAGGGTTTCGGGTCGTGAAGCGGCATGGGCGGCTGCAATTAGTCATGGTGTGTATGTGAAAGGTTACTGGCGCGTAAACTGGCAAATTACAACGCTTAAAGTAACAGCTATCGATCTGGCAAACAAAACAATGACAGTCACACCAGCTGTAACATTGGGAAATAAATATAAATTGCCACTTGGCTCGGGACATGAACCGTATTATGTGGTAAATCTGCTCGAGGAAATTGACCAGCCCGGCGAATGGTGTATCGATAATCAGGACGGAAAAGTGTACATGTATGCACCGGCAGCAATCACAAGTTCTAATCTTCGTTTTTCGGACAATAAAAATCCGATGATTGACATAAACGGCGTATCTTACATTCAGTTTATCGGCATTGAACTGGCTGATAATCTCGGAAATGCCGTTAAGATGATCAACTGTAACAACGTTCAACTGAATGGTTGTATGATTCATGACATTGAATACGATGCGGTGGTGATAAATGGTGGAACAAATTGCGGTGTGTTGAGTTCCAATCTGTACGATTTAGGCGCATCGGGTGTGTTGATGGGTGCAGCAGGAAGTGCAGTTACGCCTTCGAACCATTTTGTAACTAATTGCCATATTTATAATTTTGGTTATCTGAATAATATTTATGCAGCATCGATTAATTTGGCATACAAAAACATAGCACTTTTCGGAGCAAAAGCTGATTATAATCTCATACATGATTGTCCACATGCGGGTGTTTTGCATGGTGGCTCTAATAATATTTTTGAGTACAACGATGTTTTTCGAACTTCGAAATGTTCCGACGATATGGGCGCATTTTATTGTTTTACCGATTCCAATGCCAATGGCGGAAATATATTGCGATATAATCTGATGCACAATTCGTTGCAAGGCGATGGCATCTACTTTGACCATTATGGGTTAAACGACAAAGCCTACTCCAATATGGCTTATCAGGTAAACCGCGCCTATTTGTATCGGGCAGGTTGGAATCAGGATATCCAAAACAATATTGCGTACAAATGCCGTCAGGGTTTTCAGTTTGCTATGGCATTTACCGGTGCAAAAGCCATCAATAATGTGGCTGTTGGGAATGCCAAACAATATGTATTGCTCAACGGCTCGTTAGATGCTTCGAATAAAACCTACAATACTATGAATCTGAAATTTACTAACGAAGCAACACTCGATTTCAGTTTGCAGACTGGTTCGCAGGTGTTTAAGGACATTCCGACATTTGAGAATTTTCCATCTTCCAAAGTTGGGTTATTTATCGACAGCTACCGGATTCAGAAAGTGAAACCTGCAAATTACAATGTTAATCCGTCGATGTCGGGGGTGTATGGGTCGTAAGATAGAGTAAAGAACAAAGAGCAAAGAATAAAGACAAGATTTAAGAAATAATTTAAATGAGAATCTACTATATAATTTTACTAATTTTTTTGGTCAACTTTTGTTTGGTAGCCCAAACACCACAAACCATCACTTTTCCGGATATTGCAGTGAAAGGCTATGGCGACGCCACGTTTACACTGAATGCAACTGCCAGTTCGGGATTGGCGGTGCGTTATGTCAGTTCGGATGCGACAGTGGCAACCGTAAGTGGAAGTACTGTTACAATCAAAAAGACCAGTGCATTTACCGTTATATCGGCTTATCAGGATGGAAATGCAACTTACGCTCCTGCCACACCTATTCCGCAGTTGTTGGTGGTTTGCCCCAAAGCCACGCTCACCGTTACGGCAGCCGACAAAACCATCGATTCAGGAACAGCAACTCCTGCATTTACTTACAGCATAACGGGATATAAAAATAGCGAAACTTCGTCGGTTGTTAGTGGAACACCTGCTTTTCAATCGCTTGCATCGCTCTTATCAACAGGTACTTATCCTATTCTAATTAATAAAGGAACACTCACGGCCACCAATTACGATTTTCAATTAGTAGATGGAAAGCTAACCGTAAACCCCGGAACAGCAACTCCAATAGTGAATAATAATGATTCGTTAGTGAAAATTTATCCGAATCCGGCATCGAATGTTCTTCATATCGATTTTCAAAATTCATTTTACGTTGCAATACTGGATATGCATGGCAAAGAACTAGTCAGAACAGGGAATGTGAAAAACACGGTAAGCCTTCCAATATCACACCTTAAAGCAGGTTTTTACTTTGTAAAAATTCATGACAATTCACGAACCAGCGTGCATAAAGTGTTGATAAACAAATAAAATATTTTAGTCAAAGCCAATTATCAACATTTCGGTTTTTTTCTGCGTTTAATAATCCGATTATTGAACAAATTAATTATTTTTGTATACTAAAACATACAAAAATATGACACAAAAACCTGAAATTAAATTGTTCGATGAAAAGTTAGTTCGTACTGTTTGGGATGACGAACAGGAAAAATGGTATTTCTCAGTAGTAGATGTGGTGGGTATCCTTACCGACAGTCCAAATCCCAATAATTATTGGAAAGTTTTAAAAAACAGATTAAAAAAAGAGGGAAATCAGTCGGTTACAAATTGTAACCAACTGAAAATGCTTTCGCGCGATGGAAAGTATTATAAAACAGATGCGCTTGATACTGAGCAGCTTTTCCGGTTAATACAATCTGTTCCTTCACCCAAAGCGGAACCATTCAAAATGTGGTTAGCGCAAATTGCCAGAGAGCGCATTGACGAATTACAGGATCCGGAATTGACTATCGACCGTGCTTTACTGCAATATAAACAATTGGGATACTCCGACAGCTGGATAAATCAACGCCTGAAAAGCATCGAAATACGGAAAGACCTGACCAACGAATGGAAAAAACATGGATTGGAAGAGGGCGTGCATTTTGCAACATTAACCGATATTATCTATAAAACATGGGCAGATAAAACTGCCAAAGAATATAAACAGTTCAAAGGCCTGAAAAAGGAAAATCTGCGCGACAACATGACGAATACCGAGCTGGTATTAAATATGTTAGCCGAACTCTCCACAAAAGAAATATCGGAAGCAAAGCAACCCGAAACAATAGAAGAACACATCCATGTTGCTCATCAGGGTGGAACTGTAGCCCGAAATGCCCGTAAAGAGCTTGAAAAGCAAACCGGAAAACCAGCCATTTCTCCGATGAATGCAAAACAGGTTTTGCAAAGCAACAATAATCATCAGTTAGAAATAACGGAGTAATTTAAAATATCATCCTGTTTACTATGGAATTACAAATTATTCAAAACAAAATATATACTATCAGAAACCTAAAAGTAATGCTTGATTTCGATTTGGCTGAACTCTACAGGGTTGAAACTAAGAATTTAAATTTAAGTGTAAAACGTAATGTAAAGCGTTTTCCACCAGATTTTATGTTTCAACTTAATCCAGAAGAATGGGATAGTTTGAGGTTGCAAATTGAAACCTCAAAAAGAGGAGGTCGCCGATATTTGCCTTATGCATTTACCGAACAGGGAGTAGCAATGCTTTCAGGATTACTAAATAGCGATATTGCCATCGAAATGAATATAGCCATAATGCGTTCATTTGTAGTTTTGCGACAATTGATTTCACCTTCACCTACTGACAAAACTATTGAACTTCAAACTGAACTCAAGGAGCTAAAAGCCTATATCGAAGATGTTTTCACAGATTACAACGATATTAACGAAGATACCCGACTACAAATTGAACTTATTAATCAATCGCTTGCAGAGTTGCATACCGACAGAAAACGAACAGATAAACCTCGAAATAGAATTGGGTTTATTAAGGAATGAATTCCGTGTTCAAATTTCAAATATAAAGATTAAATCTATATTTGTGAACGGTATGTTTAGTTGTTA
>CAIWIS010000538.1 GCA_903912795.1 uncultured Bacteroidales bacterium | reverse complement strand
CAATGCTTCGCTCTACGTTATACACTTTAGTATGATACATAACGATGCGATTCAATTCGTTAGTTTCGGCAATAGTATTAGCAGCTTCACGGTCGATATATTTTTTATCAGGATAAAGATGCGTTAATCCGGGTGTTTTAGAGTTCTGTCCAAAACCGGCACGAATCTCAATATTTTTAGTGAGTGCTACAGAAGCATTAATACGGGGCGACAGCGACCAAACCTGCTCATCCTTACCAGGTTGCAAAATATTATAACGTAAACCTGCACTTAAATTGGATTTCATCCCAAACATTTTCCAACTCATTTTATCTTCGAGATAACCCGAAAACTGAGTTAATGGAGGAATATCGTAATACGGACGCGGACGTCCATCGCTGTTTGGTTTGAGTGGCAGGTTTGGATCATCGTTGTAATATCCCAACGCTTTGTTTTGTTCGTAGCGGTACTCTACACCCATTCCAATTTGATGCGACCACAATTTGAAAGCATTGAAACCAAAACTATTTGACAATTTCACAAAAATATCCTGCGGATTACTCACAGTTCCGCCACTTGTATAGTAAGATGAAGTTTGATAAGGAACCTCAAAATAACCCGTTTGCAAGGAATTTAATATCGGTAAATAACCTTTCGAATTGGTAACTTTTGATTTTTTGTATGAGTCGTTCTGAACTGATGAAACACCAACTACATATGACAACGTACGCATCCAAGGCAAATTGAGTGCTATTTTACCATCGTGGCTAATCTTAAAACTATTATTCGTTTGATAATTTTCTGTTCCATCCAATGCAGCATCTGGGTCTTGTCCCGACCAATCGAGCAATCCACTAAAGCTAAATTTGGTATTGGTTTTCCATTTTTTGAAAAATGTATTGCCATAGTTCAACGTCATAGAATAACGGTCGAACGACTCGGTTTTTTTACGTGGGTCGCCCCAAGCTTGTGCATAGTCGAAATTGGTATTTAAGAAACCTCCTTTTTTGCCAAAAGCAAATCCTTTTCCAAGCGAAGTGTTTATGGTGGTAGGGTTTACTTTAGTTCTAATTTCGTATGGAGATTTACCCGATTTCGATTTTACAATAACAGCTCCCGAAGTTAAATCGCCGTATTCGGCCGAAGGAATTCCTCTAATAATTTCGACCGACTCAATATTATCTGCCGAAATTTGACGTAAATCCACTCCCTGACCTGCAGTGTTATTGTTTCCACCCATATTTGATTCAATATTCGCATTATTCGAAACAGGAACACCATCAACTACAATCGAAGTTCCAAACGAGTTGTTTTTATCAAAACCGGCATTCGAAGCATTTCTTAATTGTAAACTGCTTGCAACTGTCAAGTCGGGCGATTGCATGGTAGCACCCGGCAACAGCTGCATTAAATCTCCTAAATTGGTAGCTTGTAAGTGCTCAATGGCTTGTCGGCCAATGGTGGACGAAGTGGCGGCTCCTGCAGCACTGTTTTTGGCCACTACGCTTACTTCTTTGAGTTGAAGTGAGGTTTCGATAAGACGAACCGATGTTACTATATTGCCAGTAATGTTGAAATTGCGAACAATTTTTTCGTAACCTAAACACGAAATTTCGATACTTGCCTGTCCGCGAGGAACATTTACAAGCGTTGCCACGCCGTTCATATCCGTTACGGCATTTATACCCATACTTTTCATTTGCAATGCCGCACCAATAATCGTTTCCTTCGACAAACTATCGGTAACGGTTATGCGCAGGGTATATGATTCGCGCTTTTGAGTCTGCGCATTTGCCGTAAGCAAAACGAAAAATGCCAGCAATGCCGAAAAGATTACATGTTTTGTACTCACTATATCAATGTTTAAAAATTAAAAATATTCGTCCACAGACAAATATTTTTGCATATCGAATCATTTTTTCGTCCACAGACGAATATTTTACAACAGCACCTTTGCCGTTTTATCGCCTATACGAATAATGTAAACGCCTTTGGATAGTTCCAAACTGTTTTTACCTACTACCGAAACTATGCTCTTAACCGCCTGACCGCTTGCACTAAACACCTTAACTGCCTCGGGGGCTACTGTTTCGAAGAAAACGGTAGTGCCGGAAGTGGAAAGGTTAAAGGTTTTGAGGTTGATGATGCTTGTGAACTGTACATCTAAATCCGCTGCATTACGGGCAAAAATATAGTGTGTAGACATTTGAGCACTGTTTTTTGCAACTAAAACAATAACATTCCGTTTTGATGGTATTATCGTGGTAACATAATCTGGGTTTGTAACCATACTTGCAGGGGTTCTGAATGTAGTTGTAGTACTTGCGAGGGATGCATCGTGTATAATATAAGGCGAATTGGGGTTAAATATTTTTGTTCCATTTGCTTCATCAAAAGTCAACTCATTAATTTGCACAAGCTGATTGGTTTTGGTTGGCACATCTGCCAATGTAACTACAGGAGGAACAATTATATTTCCGGTAGAAATCACAGAAAAATCATTGTATGGATACAATTGCGGCGAATCATTAACGCGGTTTACTTGAGCTATTAATCCTGTTACTTTATCACCTACATTATTGGTAACAGTTGTATATCGGTAAGTATCTGAAAGTACCACGCCAGCTGTATTATCTTGAAAAAAAACAGCCCTATAAGTTGCCAAATATGAAGCTGTTACAATGGCTTCGCCTGTATATTTATAGTAAGTCAGGTTTGTACCTGTTGTAGCCATTTTGGTGTAAAACTCAGCCAAAGTTGCCACTTGTTCAGGGAAACTAATCAATACAACATCTTCGCGACTATCCACTTTACCGGCAGCAACAGCATAAGTTCTAATTTTTGTTGTTTGTGTAATATTTAATGGAGTTGAGTACACGCTCGAAGCCGTTGTGGGTTGAGTTCCATCAGTTGTATAATAAATCGTTGCACCCGCAGTTGTTGAAGCAAGTGTAACTGTTTGCGGCGTTTCGTAAACACCTGTTGGAGATGAAGATGTTGGCATGGCGACCTGTTCTGTACCATAGTCAGTTACCATAAAATTATCGACATTAATTTTATCATTTGTTCCTGTAGTAGCAGTCATTTCAATTCTAAAACGAATATTTCCGTTATAATTTACTGATACTGAATACGTAAGAAAAGTACCACTCCATTTAGGCACAGTTACTTCTGAACCAATATCTGTCCATGTTCCTCCATCATTTATTGATTGCTGAATTTTAAATTTACCTCCTGAATGGTTACCATACGAACCATAACTAATTGATACAAAACCTGCTCCAGCTTTATTAAACTTCATATTAAGCGAAGTACTACCAGGAGTTCTACCCCATAATCTGATTGAATTATCACCAATTAAGTGATCCTCCTCTTTAGGTGGGTTCGATTTAGTGATACCACAAACATTCCATAAACCTGAAGAATAAGTAATATCTTTTGCAGAGTGTGTCGTTGAAGCAATTGATGGATTATCAAAATTCTCAAAAAGTGTAGTAGCCTTTAACGAATTAGTGGCTAACAAAGCAATTGCTATCGCAGCAACTGTTTTAAAACGAAAGATGGTGGTATTCATACGAATTGTATTTGATGTGAAAAATGAAAATTACTAATTTTGTAAAAAAACAAACTAGTATATTTATAAAATCTTAAACTACCCGCAGTATATCCTGTTCAAGAT
>CAIWIS010000537.1 GCA_903912795.1 uncultured Bacteroidales bacterium | reverse complement strand
ATCGAACACATCACCTATTTGATAGTACTTGGTAAATTCGTAGGTATTGTCCATCGTTTTGAACCAGTCATTCCATTTTTTATACCATGTTCGCGTTTCTTTATCCATATTTCTCACATCACCAACCAAAATACCAGTTGCAGACACTACAGATAAATATGTAAACTCATTCATTGATTTACTGGCGTTTAGCATATTCTGATTCCCAATCAAAAGTGTAGATACTGGCATCGTGCGAGCCCTATTAAATCTCATCTGACGTATTGAGATGGGACCCTCGGGAGCTTCTAATTCATAATTTGTAATCCAGTCGTATTCGGCATGTTGTAATAATGCATAATCCACACCATTATGCCTACCATGGGTTTCATATGTATAGTCAATTAACAGTTCAGGAAATTCTTTGTGAAGATCGTCGCAAAACTCTAGAGTCTTCTGAAAAATGGACCAATAAGAGGCATCGCGGTCAGCATAATTTTTCACTCCTCCCCCTTCATAATCTCCTGAGATTGTCAAATCAGGCTGATAAGATCCGATTACAGCAGCCAAATCTAATTTTACATAGGATAAATTACAATCACGAATATATTTTGAAATAACATTATAAATATAATCATACCAGGGCGAATCCATAGACATGGTATAACTAGTTTCTCCCAATGTTGCTCCAGATACATCGTGTACTAAAACGGGTTTACCGAACTTGTCTTTCAACGTCCATTCAGGATGTTCTTTCACCACATCACTACTGACATTAGCAGTTGCAAATGAAAACCACATACCCGCTTTCATTCCATTCTCAATAATATATTTACAAACAGGAACCATCCCTTCAGGAAATTTTGTTTTATCTGCATTATAATTTCCCATCATATCATACCAACCACAATCGATAATAAATAAATCGGTACCAGAACCTTGTAACGCCTCTACGGATTCTTTTATAATCGATTCAGTAATATTTGTACGAAACGGTCGCCATGTATTATACATTAAAAGAGGTTTTTGTTTATGCGTATTCAGTCTTATATCAGCATACTTCCGTATGAACTCAGCAAAGTCACCCTCATAAGCCAACTGCCAAGTTTTAGCTTCAACCGGACATAAAAATACTTTCGGACTAAGAAACACCTCTCCCTTTTTAAGCACTTTTTTAAATGGAAAATTGTCGCTCGATTTTGATAACCCTATTTGTATCAAAGGAAAACCTCCGGTATAAATTTCGGTATTCTTTAGCACAGACATAGCTTCATTTCCGATCATCAAACCTTGTTTGCTACGTTCATCGTACATAAGTAGTGCAGCATCGTAATAATTTCCTTTGTATGGAGCTGTCTCCAGATTTTGACCGTAACCTGTATGAATTTCTGAAATATGTACTCCAGACACATCGATATTAAGGCTTTCAATATCTAAATTTGTCAATGTGATTTCTTTGTCAGAATAATTCATTATACATATCTGTTTACGAACCACTGAAATATTTTCGTAAACCCAAAAATTCAATTTTACTCCAATACCTTCCGATATAGAATTTACTTTTCCTTGTAATTCAATCTCTAAATGCTGTATACCTTTTAGTTCGTTTTTTTTATGTCGGAGATAGACAAACGAAGCGGATGTTAATTGTTTGTTGT
>CAIWIS010000536.1 GCA_903912795.1 uncultured Bacteroidales bacterium | reverse complement strand
TACCAAAATACTCACACCCGGAGCCGGAGATCCGGTTTCGTCTGTTACTAAACCTCTTAAAGTTCTTTCTTGAGCAAGAAGAAATACAGATGGCAATAGTAATAAAATTAAAAAAATGATTCTCTACATTCGTGATTATTTTAAAGTTTATATAATAAGCTTATTGAATTAATTTACTATTATTCCAAACACCGCTATAGGAACTAATTCTGATGGATGTTTAAATCTCAATGTCAAACTTCTTGTTTTTATTTTTTCATTAAAATACAATGTATTTATTGTTTGATGATTCGTTGAAGTTTCATATAAAATGTTACCGTATTCATCTTCAATACTATACTCTTTTACACAAAACGGCATAGCCGAATCGTGATGTCCCATTTGTACGTTTTCCATTGCATGGTCGGCATCAGTATCGAAGAATAGTTTAATCTCTTCTATCCATTGCATTTTTTCCCAATTCAATGAAATTGTAGGATTTGGATCGTTCAAATCAGCAACCCAGGCATTACTTTCTACTACAGGACGAAATATCTCTGTCCGTAAATTGCTTGAAGAGAATGCTTCCAATGCAGGATTGAAACTCATTGCGAGGTTTTTACCTTTTGGTCGACGAATTGGGCACCAAAGCTCAAAAGTATCCACTCCAATATCTTCAGGTGGGGTTTGTTTTCCGTAATTAGAAACTGCAGGATTTTGATAATTGAAAACCGACATGACTCCAGTTACTAACTGGTCGCTTTCGGCTATTTCTACTGCACTATTTTTCATAAAGCAAATAAAATAATAGCCTTTTTCAACATTCATTTCATTGAATTCAATTACTACGATTTGTTCTCCCTTTACCAGACTATAATTATTAATGAACAATTTAGCATCGGGTGTAAAATTGTAGGGTTTGTGATTGCTACGAATCTGCACTTCCAAAATGGTTGCCTCCGAACTTTTTACTTTCAATTTCATTTTAGGCACGCTTCCATTTAGTGGCAACAACATGGCAACAGGAAAATTTAATTTGAAATAATTACCATTTTCTTTTAATTCTGCCAATGCCAATTCACTCGAAACCTCAAATTTTGCTTTTGAAGCCAATCCACCAAAATCATTCAATTTTAATTGAGGTATATATTGTCCAGTTGCTATCAAGGCTCTCTGAAGATCTTTGATTGATGTAGCATCAATATAATCGGCTGGATTTTTATTTTCTTTGATACAAAGCGCTGCAGCCATACCAATAGCTTGACCACCATGAGCAGAAGTACACATCACGCGTGATGATCCAAAAGCCACATGCGAAGCACTCATCAACCTACCACCAATAAACAGATTGTCAATATCATAACTCACATAAGAGCGATACGAAATTGGATAAACACCTTTTGAATGCCACTGATTACAACCGTTTTTAGCACTGTATACACCATCCGCTGGATGTAAATCAATTGACCAACCGCCATAAGCCACCGAATCGTAATGATTGCGTTGTTCAATAACATCTTGTTGCGTAAGCATATAATGTCCTTTAAACCTACGACTTTCTCGCTTACCGGGAATTACACCCACCCATTCCAAAGTATAATTTGCTGCTTCAGGATATTTTCCTGAATTTTTGATATAATCCCAGATGCCGTATACCACTTTCCACAATTCGTATTTAATAGTTTCGGTATCATGAATCGTATCAATACGACCACCGTACTCCAACCACCAATATTTACAACCGTGATGACCGGTGCTAAAATACTCAGGCTTCATAACTTTTGGTATGGTCGATTCAATATCTTTCAAAGCAAATTCGGGAGCAACATAGCTTACTGGTTTTCCGGTATCTTTCATATAAAAGAAAATACTGTGTCCCAGTAATTCGCCGTATTCATCTTTATCGGGTGCAAAAAGTTCTAAATGTTCTTCTTTATCCTCAGCTCCAATGCGATACGACGCACCCGAAAGGTAAGATACGATACCGTCGCCAGAACAATCAGCAAAGAGTTCTGCTTTAAATGTATATTCAGTCTGGTTTTGCGGATTAAAAGCCTTTACTAAAGCAATGGTTTTTTCGTCCGATTTTTCGATATCAAAAACAATGGTATTCAAAAATAATTCGATATTTTTTTCGGCCAACACTTTATCGACCAACACCATATCGAATAAAACCGGATTGCCTTCTTTGTTGCGGAATGTATTTTCGACCAAAATTTCATCAATCACTCCACCCTCACGACTCCACCGGTTGTTGTTGCCCATGTGCGAAGTAGCACCCAAGACCCAAAGCCGAACTTCGCTCGAAGCATTGCCCCCCAACACGGGTCTATCCTGAATTAAAGCTACTTTTATGCCCTGACGTGCTGCAGTTATTGCACAACAAACACCTGCCATACCTCCACCAATAACAACCAAATCGAAATGCTTTTCAACTTTTGTAAGTGTTCGTTTCTCTAATGAAAAAATTTCGTTAATCATATCTTGTATTATGTGATTATAAATTCTAATTGATGATTTTTCAATTGCCGCCCCATTTATGGAGTGGAACTATTTTGAAAATTGATGTTGGCTTTAGCCAAAATATTATACTGATTTGGCTAAAGCCAAAAGACAATTCTTTCACTTTTTCCGACAGCTAAAGCAGTCGACAATTCATCTTAACTTGTAACTCGTTACTATCTCATTTCTTCTTTATTGTACTAAAAAATAACTTTGCACCCATTGCCAATAAAACTACTGAAGTAATGGCAACATATATTCTGCCATCAGGAGATATTATTCCCAAAACACCAATAATTGATCCGGTTACTAAAATTCCAATACCACTCATACGTTGGCCAAAAGTGTTTTCTGAATCAGACTCAGTAGTTGTATTTGGTGCCGCAGCTGCTGTTT
>CAIWIS010000535.1 GCA_903912795.1 uncultured Bacteroidales bacterium | reverse complement strand
GCCCCAAGCCCCTAAAGGGGATGTAGAGTTACTTTCGTCTTTAAAAAAATGGTATATTATATTTGAACATTTACTTATTTGGTGTTAAGTAGTAAATAATATTAAATGATATAATTAATTATTTCGAATAATATATGTTTAAATTTAATTGCTGAATTAGGGTTTTACTACTACATTCCTAATTTCCCAACTTGCCGATTCAGCAGTGGAACACAAGTATTTAAATGCAAATTTAAAAGTTGATTTTCCTAAGAATTTTTCAGGAATTACAATGTCGCCTGAGTTCACAAAGTTCCAATCGTTGCCTTTAGGATATACGGTAATGGTAACTTGTTCCCATGTGGTGCCGTTATCAGCCGATAGCCACAAAGTGTGATTTGTTGTCATATTGGCTACAAGTCCTTTGTTGATTGTGTGATCAAAATTAATTTTGGCTGTAGTTTTTCCTGTTAAATCAATAGCAGGCGAAATTAACCAATCTTCGTTAGCATTACTCACACTATTGGCAAATCCCGACATGATGGCATATTGATTTGACGTATTAACATACCAATTTTGAGCACCCAATTTATTTTCGGTTGTAAATCTACCCAATGTTGCATCAAAACCTTCAACGAAGATGTAATCAATTGGTTCACCTTCAATAACTGAGAAGTTTTTTATTTCCCAAGTTCCTGCTTTTGTAGCGGTCGAAAGGTATTTAAAAGCCACTGTAATTGTATCGCCAGCATATTCTGTTAAATTAATTTCACCCGATTTACTAAAGTCCCATGAGCCTTTGTCGGTGAGCGGAAGTGGTGTTTTTATTTGAGTCCAAGTAGCTGTTGTTGGTGCACCCTCTTCGTAATTTCTCGAAATCCATACCGTTGCTTCGTTTTTTAATGTTCCAAAATAACGCGTAACATATTCGAACGACATTTTTGCTTTCGATACCTTAGTTAAATCTACTTGTGGTGAAATAAGCCAATCTTCGTTTGCAATATTACTTGAGCCCACAAAACCGGACATTTTAATATATGTGCGATCCATAGCCCAAACTTGAGCACCCAATACGTTTATGGCTATAAACTTACCTTTGTTGGTGCTAAATGCCTCACTATAGGGCAGTGCTACTGGTTTTCTGTCTTTAACAGTTACATTTTTAATCTGTAAAATACCTGCACTATTTATTGTTGAGATATATTTTATGGCAATATAAACTTTTTTGCCTTTGTAAAGTTTCAACGAAATGTCGCCCGAATTAACGAGGTTCCAATCTGCTGTGTTTTTAAATGGTTCCATGGCTTGAACTTGATTCCAAGTGCCGTTCACTTCTGCCATTTCTGGTTTGTAATCTTCCGAAACCCAAATTGTGAATTCGTCGGAAATACTTGCAAACTCACGAGCTGCAAAATCGAATGATAGTACCGAAGTAACAAGCATTGGCAACTGGATGGCAGGCGAAATTAACCAATCTTCATTTGGCTCATTTGCGTTTTCTGATTTACCATTCATCAATACATATTTATATTTCGAAAGCGCCCATTTGCTTTCGCCGCTCACACTTTTAACAGTGAAATTTCCTAATTCATTATCAAAAGATGCGTTGAACGTGCTTGAAGAGTCCTTAACCAAGGGTTTGTATTCCGGATAAGGAGGCATTTCTAGTTGATTATCGCAACTAATTGCCATTGATGTAATCAAAAGCAAAAGAAGCCATTTTAACTGCTTAATAGTATTCATCTGTTTATAATTGATTTTTTTAGTTGTCAGATGGAACTCGCACATAAACATCTCTTTGTGTGTCAAAGTTGTTTTATCGTGCTCGTTTCATATAATTATTATTTTAAACTCGTATGATATTTTTCGTAACCTTTTCCTAAATCGCGTAATGAACGTAATGTAAGTTGATGATAAATTTTACCTCCATCAAGAACCAAGTCTTTGTCATTGTACCATCCTACAATAGCCGTAATTTCGCCAACAGTAGTGTCGGCAGGTAATTTGAGTCTTGCAAATTTTGAGTACTCACTTGTGGCAATAAATATCGAACCTGAACCGTCAATAATTTCGCGCGACTGAGGAAATCCAATTCCATTTGTTGTTGGCGCAAAAATCTTCAGCGAGTCATGTGTCAATGCTTTTGGCTTGCCAAAGTCGGCACCTTTTCCTGTGAATTTAGCATTTTTAATGCAAACAAGCTTGTTGTGCATTTTAATTCCTCCAGCTTTAATTTGTGCTATGGTAAGTGTATCCACCATTTTTGACAATGTTGTAGCTGAAATTTCGCCACCTTGAATGATTTTTACAAAATTTGTATACGGAATACGACCAATTTCGTATCCAACTTTACCCGACTCCGTTTTGTAAAACGATATTCCGATTTGTACCATATCGGCATATCTTCCAATTGCCAGTCCCTTACAATTCATTACCACTTTTTGTCCCAATGGAAATATAGCACTTAAATTGCCTGCATCAACCGAAATTTTAATTCCAGTACCCGTTTTAGGGTCTTGCAAAAACATAGTTTTATAAATATTGCCTTCATTGTCATCCGATGTAACTATACCCGAAATAATGATATCTTTATTCGAAGGTAGGGTATCTACGCTAAATAAACCTGGAATACGTGCAGGTAAATCACCAATTGCCGATACATGTGTTTTTAGTAACGAGTCAATGGTGTAATTCGGTACCATTGTTAGATTGTTGTTTTCAACAATTGGATCAAAATTACCGTAACAGGACGTAAATACGAAGGGAATAAATACTAATAGTGTTGAAAATAATTTAGTTAGATTCATTTTAATAGAGTTTTATCAATTAGATTAAAATTTATACGAAACGGTTGCAAAATAATTGGCTCCTAAAGCATAGTAATACTTCGAAGGGAATTTATATACATTACCAGTAACTGCATTGTCATCGTAAGGTATACGGGCTTGTTGGAATCCGCCTGTGATAAGTTTTGAATTTAATAAGTTATTGGCACTTACATTAAAATTCAACGAACGACGATTCTTTAAATAAAGCACTTTTCCGATCGAGAAATCGAGCATAAAACCTCCTTTGAGCTTTTCTTGACTTGCCAATGACTCTTTCAGAAAATCGTTCGAATACAATGCTATGTATTTTTGAGTAAATCGCAATGGAGCAACATCAATGTAATTGTTATCAAAGTAATTTAATGTAACTCCAACAAACCACATTTTGGGATGAAAATAATCCAGTGCAATACTTCCAGCTGTTTGTGGACCAGTTGCCAATTTCAAACCTTTGAACATTATTTTATCTTCCACATCGGCAAAAGCTCCATTTTCTGGACTTAAAATTCCTGTTATGGTATCAGTATAAATATACTCGGCTACTGTTCCGGCTAACGATAAGGTAAAGCTGCTATTCAATTTAACCGATACGCCTAGCTCAATGCCTTTGTACGATTTATCAATGCCTGTTAAGGAGTGATTTACAAATGTTCTATTACTTTCGTCGTAATACGAAGAAAGATCTACTCCATTATTTATAAGTGTATTGAAAGCGGTTATACGGCCTTTAATGGATCTGTAGTTAAATTGATACGATATATCAGCTGAAATTACTTCTTCTGGAATTAATCCTTTTACAAATGTATCCTTAATACGCGGCGAAATGTATGCATTGTTTGGTATAGGCGATCTGTTTTCGTACAATCCGTTTATAACCAATTTATTATGGTTGTCAATCAAATAACTTCCTCCAAGTTTCACCGAAGGAGTTATATCGCTGTATTTTTTTCCTCTTCCAAACGATTGAACACCTTCAACCACCGCTCTACCATTTTCCATTTTACCAAATCGGCTAAATTCCGAATACGAAATTTTAAGTGCATAAAACAATTCAAATGAACTGAATTTCCATTCGTTTTGTGCAAAAATATTGGCATTTACAATGTCAAGCGAATAATTATATCCAAAAATATCCCCTTTACCAATAATGCGATTAGGGTCTTGCGTGTTATTCTGAACAATGATTGGATCTTTTCCTAGTAAATTGCCGGTTAAATCGCGTTCGGCAAATTGGTCAATGTCAATCCATTGGTTTGCTCCTAGTAGGTCGTCCATAGTTTTGTAATGAATTCCTTTCGAGTATTTTGCATCTACTCCAACCGTAATTTTTAAGGATTTATTAAATTGATGCGTATACAAAGTATTCAGCATGGTTTCCATTAAATTATTATGTCTGCGTTCAAGAGCATAACGTGCATTTCCTGTTGGGTTCACGGCATTGTT
>CAIWIS010000534.1 GCA_903912795.1 uncultured Bacteroidales bacterium | reverse complement strand
GTTCAGAAACGGAATAAAATCATTTTCCGACACTTTCAACTTCATAAATCCCTGCTCGTATTTACGGAAATCGACCAATTCGGTAATCAGTTTTTTCATGTGGTTGGCATTGCGCATTACGTTTAGCAAGCGGTTGTAAATGCTTTGCGGTACATGTCCCATTTGAAGCATAACTTCAATTTGATTGATAATCAGCGTAAGAGGTGTACGGAATTCGTGCGAAATATTGGTGAAAAACCGCAATTTCGACTGATTGTGTTCTTCTATCTGAATTTTCTCCCGCTTTTCGTATTCGAGCGAGGTGCTCAGTTTTATTTTAGAGGTATAAAAACGAATCACAATTACCGCTATGATAAAAGTCAGCAGCAAATAAATAATATATGCCAAAGTAGTTTTGTAAAAGGGTGGAAGCACCGTAATTTTAATCTCTTTCACTGGAAAAATACCGGCGCTGGTTTGATTTTTTGCTCTGATTTTAAGCGTGTATGTTCCCGCATTTAAGTTTGTATAAGTTATACTTTGCTGGTAGTTGGCGTCAATCCATTCTTTATCAAAGCCTACCAATTGGTACTGAACATCTGTTTTCAGCACATTGATATAATTGGTTGTTGAGAAAAGAATAGTGATAACCGAATGTTCGGGTTTGAGAACAATTTCGTCGAGATAAGGAAGCGATTGCCTTATAATAGAGGAGTCGCCGGGACTAACTTTTTTATTGTTTACCCTGATTCCGGTAATATTTACCCGATAATCCACGCGGGGAATATTCAAGTCTTTTTCCTGAAACGAAACCATGCCGTTTATACCTCCCACGAAAACTTCGTTTTTGTCGGTTATGTGTAAACTGTTTTCATTTAATGCATCGAGCGGAAAACCAATGGTACTATTAAGTGTCTGAGCATGTTGCAGTTCATTATCCACAATCAACAGACCTGCATTGGTCGAAATGTAAAAATATCCACCTTTCGATTCGCGAATATCAATAATATATTTCGATGGCAAAAATTTATCAAAATCCGTTTCGGTCTCTAACTGCTGTGTTTTTTCGTTAAATAAATACATGCCATCGCCATCGGTACCTGTCCAAAGCCGATGCTTGCTATCTTCGAAAAAAAGAAGTACATTATTATTTGATTTATATTTATTCAACTTTTTTTTGTTAAGATCATAGCTGCATACATTGTTGGAAGCAGAAAACCACAATCTCCTTTTCGAATCGATAAAAACATCGGGTATTTCTCTGTTTAAAAAATCGACATCTTTAAACCATAGGGTGTTACAAGTTTCGGTTTTTAAATCAAATATCCCTATTGAATTTTGTGTGGCGATATAAATCGTATCGTTAAGATGAATGATTTCTCTAATATTATTATTTGGTATGCTATTCTGATCTTTAGGATTGTGTGTGAAAACTTTAAACTGTTGCGTTTTTAGGTTCAATTTGTTTAATCCACCCATGTGTGTCCCAATCCATAAATTCTGTCGGTTTTCGTCCAGCCACATTGATTTAACAGTATTTGCTGACAAGCTATTTTTCTTGTTATTTGCCATATACGAACGAAAGAAATGCTTATTTCTATCGTAATAATTAACACCACCTCCATCCGTACCTATCCACAAATTTCCGCCTTTTTCTTCAATAATCCTACCAACAACCGGACTACTAAGCGAATTAGGAGTGTTGTTATAAGCACCATAATAATTAAAAATTGAATACTTGGGATTAAATAAATCGATTCCGCCAAAATAAGTACCTATCCATAAAGTACCCTGATTATCGTTCATTATTGCCCAAACAGATGAATTACTCAGCCCATGTGAAATATGACGTTCGTATTTATAAATTGAAAATATTTCTTTTTCAGAACTTAATTTACACAAACCGGTATATAATCCAATCCAATAATTACCAAAATCGTCTTCACAAATGGTTCTTACAAAGTTATCAGGTATACTTTCGGGGTTAGCCGGATTATGCTGATAGGAAGTAATATTACCTGCAAAATCTATTTTGTAAAGTCCGGTAAAGCGCGTACACACCCACACGGTTTTTTTGCTGTCTTCGTAAAAACTAATCACATCGGCTATATTCCAGCGTTTTACAATTTTTCGATTTCGGTCGTAAACCAACACGCCATTCTTATTTGTTGCAACATAAAGCAGTTTGTCGTTGGTTTCGAGGAGTGCAGATGCCCGCACCGATTTACTTGAAAAAATACTATAGAGCTGTAATTGTGGTGAATCGTTTGGGTGATATCTGAAAATGGAATCAGAGGAACAAAACCATAGGTTTTCTTTGCCATAAGCAATGGTCGAAACATCCTGCCGACGAATGGTTTTAAATTTTTCAGTTTTCAGGTCGAAAGAGAGCACACCCGATTTGCATTGCATGTACAAATATCCTTTTTTATCCCCACAAACCGATCGGATATTGTTACCAAAAAGAGCTGTTGAGTCGCCTTTAACCTGTTTATACACTGTAATTTCATTACCATCGTAGCGGTTCAATCCATCACGCGTACCAATCCACACCAATCCATGCTCGTCCTGATACAAGGAGTTAACAGAATAGTGCGACAGTCCGTTGCTGACTTTCAGGTGTTCGAAATATGCATTTTGTACGCCACAAACAGGAATATATGGCAACAAATAAGCAATAATTAATATCAGTATGTGCTTCATTTTTCGGTGTATCAGATAAAACAGAATGCAATGATACAAAAAAAATAAGAAAATCTGCGTCGAACTTGACTTATTTGAACTTTCGGAATATTTTGAGCGAATGTTTTGTACGAATTTACCATTTCACCCCACCCGACAAAGCCATTGAATTGATTCGTCAATTTTAAAATTCATTATTATAATTGTATTCAAACTCCGTTTAAACACGAAACAGGTTTAGTTTAATAGTTCGTTTTTTAAGGTTAATAATCTCACCCTGCAATTTGGCATGTTAAAACTGCTTCATTGCGGGGTGCTTTTGTTATTAATCACTATAGATATATCTTTATTATTGATGCATATTTGGATATTATTGTAGATATATCTATATTTGCAAAAATATTGTTGACTATGTATACTGAACTATATGAACAATCGGGTAGTGATATTATCCGACAATTGGGAAAGCGATACAGCGAATATCGGAAACGAATGGGATTTACCCAAAAAGAAGTAGCAGAGAAATCAGGATTGAGTGTGTTCACAATCAGTTCTTTTGAGAACGGTTCTTCTACAGGTGTTACCTTGGCTTCGTTTCTGAAATTGCTTCGTGCTATCGATAGCCTTGACGAAATAGAGAAACTATTGCCAGAACTGCCCGAAAGTCCCCGTGCATTATTTAGGAAACAACAAAAAGGAAAGTAATTATGGAAACAAACGTAGTTATGGTGAAACTGTGGGGAATACCAGTCGGGTATCTTTCGTGGGATAAAAAAGCGGATTTGGCTGTTTTTGAGTATGAATCGGAATTCTTGGAAAAAGGT
>CAIWIS010000533.1 GCA_903912795.1 uncultured Bacteroidales bacterium | reverse complement strand
TTAATACCTGCAACTGCTTTGTCAAGCGTAGTTCCAGAAACTGTCGAAGATACGGTAATCACACGCTGACGGTTTTTGCGTTCGATGGTTGGAGGCGTAAAGCGTTCCACTACTTTTCCGAGTTCGCTTAAGCGTATAGCTTGTCCACGAGGATTGTAAATTATGATATTCTCGATTGCTTGCAATGACTGACGATATTCCGGAGCATAAGCCACTTTGATGGTATACTCCTGCCCGTCTTCACGGAAAAGCGAGGCAGTAAGACCATTGATACGGTTACGCAAATACATAGAAGCAGTATTTACATTCAATCCATTAAGTGCTAACTTTTCGCGGTCGAATTCTACCTGATATTCCGGTGTATACTCTTCGCGACTCACACGTGTATTTACAAGTCCTTTTACGTTTTTTAATCGCTTAGCAAGTTCCGAAGCAATTTTATCTGTTGCAATAAAATCGTAACCATATATTTCAACATCCAAAGTCGACTGGCCTCCCATCATACTCATACCACCACCAGCAATCACGTTCGACTTGCGAATTTCGGGTGTTTGTTTGATGTCTTCGCGTATGCTATCGCAAATTTCGAACAGCGTACGTTCGCGGCTGGATAAAGGTGTTAAACCAATAGAAAATGAGGCGATATTACTACCATTTGCCTGAAACGAACCCCATACATTTGAGCTACTGGCTTGACCTACATTGTAGTTTACCATTTCTATTTCGGGATATTTCTTTTTCCATTGTTCAGTCATATTTTTTGCCAGTTCACGTGTTAGTTCAGCCCGTGTACCTACAGGCATTTCTATTGTAAGTGCTATACGGCCGTTATCTTGTGCGGGATAAAACTCCGTACCAATAAAGGCTGCAGGTATTAAACTCAATAAGAAAAATGCAGTTGTGAAAACAATAATTGATTTACGATGACGAACCGACCAGTCAACAATGGCAGCATATTTATTATCCATAGCATCCAAAAAGCGTTCGATAGGGCCATAAAGCATTACAAATGTTTTGGTACGTATAGGATTCAATCGCAATAATTGCGACGCTAGCATAGGTGTTAACGTCAACGCACATATCATAGATACAGTGATAATAATTGTTACCATCCAACCTAACTGACCAAACATAATTCCGGCAGCGCCAGTAATCAATGTCATTGGGAAAAACACAGCAATAATGGTTAAAGTTGATGCAATGATTGACAGCCCAACTTCGTTGGTACCATTTACAGCAGCACTCTTGGGCCGACTACCACGTTCAATATGTGTGGTAATGTTTTCGAGTACCACAATAGCATCGTCCACCACCATACCTATGGCCAGCGAGAGCGAACTCAGCGTAATGATATTCAGTGAACCACCTGTTGAACCCAGAAATATAAATGCTGAAATTAATGAGATAGGAATTGTTAGTATAATAATGACAGTTGCACGCCAACGACCCAAAAAGAAGAGTACTACCAATACCACAAATAAGAATGCATAAAGCACCGTTTCGGTCAAACCGTTAATGGTTTGCTTAATATTGTCGGCAGTATTCATAATTACCTCCAACTTAACATCGGCAGGTAAATTTTTCCGAATGTTAGGTAATTCTTTCTGCACAGCATCAGCAATTTCTACGGTATTAGAGCCCGATTGTTTTTGAACAATCATTGTAGCACCTTGTATACCGTTGGTATAACTTTTCTGACCACGTTCCTCCAAATCATCTTTTACCACAGCCACATCCGACAGGTACACAGTTTTACCATCTACATTGCCAACAATAATTTTATTCAGTTCCGCTGCATCTTTAAATTCACCCTGTACACGTAACGAATATGTTTCACTACCTACATCCATCGAACCGGCAGGTGTATTCATATTTTCCATACGAATATATTGTGCCAAGGTTTCGACACTTAGTTTGTATGCTTCTAATTTTACAGGATCTACAAAAACCTGAATTTCGCGTTTAGGAGCTCCAGTAATAGATACAGACCCTACCC
>CAIWIS010000532.1 GCA_903912795.1 uncultured Bacteroidales bacterium | reverse complement strand
TCGAGTACTTGTGCCTGCATTTCTTTACCAGCAACCGTGTTGGTGTATTCCAACAAACGGTCGGCTAATGTGCTTTTACCGTGATCAATATGGGCAATAATGCAAAAATTGCGGATGTTGTTCATTCGTAATTAGTTGTATTTATTTAGCATAACTTACAGCACGCGTTTCGCGAATAACTGTAATTTTCACTTGACCTGGATAAGTCATTTCGTCCTGAATTTTTTTGGCCAAATCGAACGAAAGTAATTCTGTTTCTTTATCGTCAATTTTATCAGCTCCTACAATTACGCGTAACTCACGACCAGCCTGAATAGCATAAGTCTTCATTACACCTGGATACGAAAGAGCCAAGTTTTCAAGATCATTCAAGCGTTTAATATAAGCTTCCACTATTTCGCGACGAGCACCCGGACGAGCACCCGAAATAGCGTCACATACTTGTACAATTGGCGCTAACAATGTTTCCATTTCTACCTCATCGTGGTGCGAACCAATAGCATTGCAAATATCTGGTTTCTCTTTGTATTTCTCAGCTAAACGCATGCCAAGTAGTGCGTGCGGCAATTCTGGCTCATCATCAGGCACCTTGCCTATATCGTGTAGCAGACCAGCACGTTTGGCTTTCTTAGGATTTAATCCAAGTTCCGAAGCCATAGTGGCACAAAGATTGGCTACTTCGCGCGAGTGTTGCAATAAGTTTTGGCCATAAGACGAACGGTATTTCATTTTACCTACCATACGAATAAGTTCAGGATGCAAACCATGTACTCCAAGGTCGATAGTGGTACGCTTACCAATCTCAACTATTTCTTCTTCTACCTGTTTACGAACTTTATTTACCACTTCCTCAATACGAGCAGGGTGAATACGACCGTCGGTAACCAATTGGTGTAACGACAGACGAGCTATTTCGCGACGAACAGGGTCAAATGCCGAGAGTACAATAGCCTCAGGGGTGTCGTCAACTATGATTTCAACGCCAGTAGCCGCTTCCAACGCACGTATATTACGACCTTCGCGACCAATAATGCGGCCTTTTATTTCGTCGGAATCAATGTGGAAAACAGTAACTGAGTTTTCGATAGCTGTTTCGGCTGCTACACGTTGTATGCTTTGAACCACTATCTTTTTAGCTTCTTTCGTAGCTGTCATTTTAGCCTCTTCCATTATGTCGTTGATATAGGACATGGCATTGGTTTTGGCTTCATCTTTCAATGCTTCAATCAATTGCGATTTGGCCTGTTCGGCCGATAATCCCGACACCGTTTCGAGTTGTTCTTGTGCATGACGTGTTAAGCTTTCTAATTCTTTTTTCTTGTGTTCAATTTGACTGATTTGCTGTTCATGTGTTTCGCGTAGGGCATCTACTTCGTTTATTTTACGTTGCATATCACCCTGTTTCTGATTTAGTTGCATCTCACGTTGTTGAAGTCTAACTTCGCGTTCCTGCAGTTTTTCATTGCGTTGAGCCACTTGCTGCTCATGTTCTACTTTGAGGGCAATAAATTTTTCTTTAGCCTCAATCATTTTGTTTTTCTTGAGCAGTTCAGCCTCGGCTTCTGCATCGCGCATAGTTTTTTTACTGATTAAACCGAAGAGCACATACGCGCCTCCCGCCCCAACCACAAAAGCAACCAATCCAATTATTATATCTAGCATGCTAATTATATGTTTTAAAAAAAGTTATTATTTTAGTTTAATTCTCTCCGGTCTTAAAAAATAAAAAACGCAATACGATGAAAACACCAACAGGCGATTACCTGCTTCCGTTCAACGAATTGCGTAAAATATGAAAAAATGTTTTTTTATTGAGCCAATAAAGTAGCTAATTCATTGTCCAACTCTTTGATACGCTCTGCCAAAGGAGCTAAATCCTGATTTGAACTTTGTTTATTAAGAATTACAGCCAATCTAAATGCGGCGTAAGTTAAAATTTCGTTGTATGACTTTTGGCTGTATAATTTTTGATAGTCGTTGATAAACTTGACTACAATTTTTTCAGCATTACGATATAATTCCTCTTCGTCGCGTTTTACTGTAAGCGGTAAACGCACACCATTAATAAGAATATTTATCTTTAAGTCATCGCCTTTTTCCATACTCACTATTCATTCAAAAGCGCTAAACATTTATCAATTTCACGCACAATTTTGTTGATGCGTCGTTTCGATTCAACTCGCTCCTCTTCAGAGGTTCCCAAATTGCGGGCTACACGAAGTCGATCATAATTGTTCCGAATTTCGAGAAATTGCTGATGTGCTTGCATTAAATCCTCTTGTTTGCGTTCCAGAGCAGCTTTCAATTCAACATTTTGTTCTCGTAATGACTCGTACTCCGAAATAAGTTTTCGCAGTTTCAATTCGAATGCGTTGATTAATTCATCGTACTTATTAGTCATACTTTCGGAAAATTGATTACAAAAATACGAATTTACATTGAATTAATCAAATTTCTTGCTCTTTTTGTTTATTAATTATTATTTAGGTGTGTTTTTAATACGAAGTAATATATAAAGTGCTTCGTTGAAAATATTCATACATTTGATAGTCAATACAATATAAAACTACTCGATATTTATTTAAATATTTAACTTTTTATTTTGCAAAAAAGAGAACAACATCCAAAAATATGCTTTATATTTGCATCAAGAAAAGCTACCGCATTGTTCTGAGATTGGAAAACTCAACACTAAAAAATTAACGAGCAAGGTATGTTTTTAATGGCGGGCTGCGCCTTCGGGTATTCAATTGTGAACGGCAGATTACAAAGAAAATGTACTCCTCAAATCCTATTTAATAGGAGTTTTCTCAACACGGCAATGCGGTTTTTCTTTTCAAAAAAAAAGATGTTGGTAAATTTACCAACATCTTTTTTTAATTATTTATCCAACCATTTAAGGAAATTTTCCGGGTCTTCGTCAAAACTAAATGCCTTTCGGAGTGGCATACCACTTTCGTTGAGCATAACATAAAAAGGTTGTGCATTGGCGCCAAACTTCACCCGCTGTAGGTAACTCCATTTATCGCCTATTGTTTCAATTGTACGGGTTTTACCGTTTTCGGTTACATCGAAAGTTATTTTAAGTGGTGTTTTATCGTCCACAAATAACGATATCAAAACCACATCATTTTCAAGTTTATCTTTTACCCGTTCGTCTGTCCATACCGAAGCTTCCATTTTGCGGCAATTCACACAGCCATAGCCCGTAAAGTCAATCACCACCGGAAGTCCTTTTTCAGCAGCATAATTCATTCCAGCTTCGTATTCGGTAAATTTAGCGTGCACTTCGTTGTCGTACAAATTAAAATCCTGCGTGGTTAATGGTGGTGTAAATGCACTGATGGCTTTGAGCGGTGCGCCCCACAGTCCCGGAACCATATACATGGCAAACGACAAGGAGATAATGGCCAAAAACGTGCCTGTTACCGAACTATGTTTACTTTCGCTATCGTGTGGAAAACGGATTTTGCCAAGCAAGTAAAATCCGAGTAAGGCAAAAATTACTATCCAAAGCGATATAAACACTTCGCGGTCGAGCAAGCGCCAACCGTAAGCCAAATCGGCCACCGACAGGAATTTAAGAGCTAAAGCCAATTCCAAAAATGCCAACACCACCTTTACCGAATTGAGCCAACCGCCTGAACGAGGCAATTGTTTGAGCAGCGATGGAAAAAAGGCAAAGAATGTAAACGGTATGGCCAATGCCACTGCAAAACCCAGCATGCCAATGGCTGGAGCAAGCAACGAACCTGTGCTCGAAACCTCTACAAGCAGCGTTCCAATAATTGGTCCTGTACACGAAAACGAAACCAAGGCCAAGGTGAAGGCCATAAAAAGTATGCTCAGGTAACCTGCTGTTGAATCGGCTTTGGCATCAATCTTAGTGGACCACGAAGCGGGTAAGGTAATTTCGAAAGCACCGAAAAACGATATGGCAAACACGATAAGCATACCAAAAAACAGCAGATTAAATACGGCATTGGTCGACAAACTATTCAGTGCGCTCGCCCCAAAAAGAACGGTAATTAATATACCCAAAGCCACATAAATTAAGACAATAGAAAATCCGTACAATAAAGCATCAGTACGTGCACGACTTTTATTTTCGGAGCGTTTCAGAAAGAAACTAACAGTCATAGGAATAATTGGCCACACGCAAGGCGTGAAAAGAGCCAGAAAACCACCTATCATTCCGGCAAGGAAAATCAACCATAAATTGGTGCTCGAAGTGGTGCCAGCTAAATTTCCCAATGCCCGAAGTTCGTTAATCACGGGTTTCCAAAGATCAACTTCGGAATCTTTATTTTCGGCAGGTAATGTCACTGCGGCTTGAGACGTTGTGTCCTTTTTTACATCAGCAGTGGCTATAGGTTGAGCAGTAGTGGCAGCAATATCGGTTTTTGAGCCAAGATTAAAAAATTCCTTTGTTGGAGGTAAGCAACTTTCGTCGTTACAAACCATAAACTCAACATGCCCTTTTACCT
>CAIWIS010000531.1 GCA_903912795.1 uncultured Bacteroidales bacterium | reverse complement strand
GGATTTGCTTCACCCGAACAATTAAAAAATAATTTGGCTAGAAAATGGTCTCGCGAACTGTCAAAGAAAGATCGTGTTGTTTACGAAGTTCAAAATAATACGGTTAGTATTTATTCATTACTTGGACATTACAACGACAAGTAATTATTTGTGGTGAACTTCCCCAAAAAACCGCAAGGTTTTCTTACTTAATATTCTTATGTGACTACCCGCAAAGCGGGATGTACCATACGTGGTAAATATTTTTTATCATCAAACTTCTTTATCTACCACATAAGTCACATAAGAAAACATTCGATAAAAGTAAACCTTACGGTTTTAATAAACTCACATTAGAATAACGCCTTTAGGCCCCACAACGGGCACCGCCCCTAATTTAACACATTGGCATATTGCCATATTGGCAAATTAATTGTATCTTTGCTCGTAATTAATACATTTCTTGGCGAGCCAATCGAAGATGCCGTGAAACGGTAGCGGCAGAGCCGAGCGGTTAAAATTCCGGGGCTAAAAACTAGTATTGTATTACTTTTTGGCCGCTATTTATACTGATTTTTGCTTATGACTAAAGATTACACCACACTATACTCTCTTAGTTGCAGGTGTACAAATCATAAAACAATTCATTAATAATATCTTAATTCAGAAATGAGAACTCTAAATGTACATGATCAATTAGTTTCAAAATTGGTTTCAAATAATCGGTTTTGGTCATTTGACATGAACATAAGTAATGCTATTCCTGACGATATTTTAATTGAGAAAACATTGGTTTATCTTGATATTGATGATATAAATTTGCTTTTCAAATTATATCCGCACAAAAAAATCAAACAGGTATGGCTGGATAGAATTGCAATACAAGGTGCTTATTTTAACCGACTAAACAATTTGCTCGCTTGGATGTATTTTGACATTAAAAACCCAGCCAGATACTTAAAAAAAGTTGAAAATAAACATTTGAGCATTTACCAGTGAAAGCTTTAGCCCTACATACTTCAAAGATATTTGAGAGCGTTTGTAAACTCGATTGTATAAAGAATTACTGTTTGGTAGGCGGTACAGCCTTGTCATTACAGTTACAAACCCGCTTGAGCGAAGATCTCGATTTTATGAGTTGGATTTCGTATAAAAATCAAAAACCAGAAGTCGATTGGGTAAAAATTGAGAAAGAACTGAGTGGAATCGGCAGGATTGAAGCGCGTGAAATTTGGGACTTTGATCATGTTGAATTTATCGTTTCGGGTGTGAAGCTCTCATTTTATGCTTCCGCTAAATACTCACCCGTTACCACAGCAATTCCACTTAAAGACAATTTATTTTTGGCTGATATCATGGCAATTGCAGCAATGAAAATGGAAGTTTTGATGCGTCGAAGCAATTTCAGAGATTATTATGACATCTATTCAATACTTAAAAACGGATATAATTTCAGGGAAATAATAACCAAAGCCACTGCTTATTCCGGACATTTACTATCTACTAAAAACCTGCTGGCAATGCTTGTGGATAGTAAACGCTTTCAAATTGATAGTAACTTTGCTCTTTTAAAACCAGTATATCAGGTTACACCTTCCGAGATAGAGGAGTCAATTAAAGTCCTTATTAAAAATACATTCTGAAAATACAACCTATTAGAATAACTATAAATAACCAATAACGCCCGCAGGGCAAATAACGGCGAAGCCCT